>JBGSKP010000589.1:0-1961 GCA_041741175.1 Thiocapsa sp.
GTCTGGATCCGGTGCGCGACATCCAGGTGCTGATCCCGATGAACCGTGGCGGTCTCGGGGCGCGGGCGCTCAACGTCGCCCTGCAGGCGGCGCTGAACCCCGACTCCCAGCCGCGCATCGAGCGCTTCGGCTGGACCTAAGCCCCGGGCGACAAGGTCATCCAGCTGGTGAACGATTACGGCAAGGAGGTCTTCAACGGCGACATCGGGCGGATCCGCACGATCGATCTCGACGAGGGACTCCTGACCATCGACTTCGACGGGCGCCCCGTCGCCTACGAGACCGGCGAGCTCGGCGCCGTAGCGCTTGCCTATGCCACCAGAGTGCACAAGGCCCAGGGCTCGGAGTACCCGGCCGTGGTCATCCCGCTGGCGAGCTAGCATTAAACCTTGCTGCAGCGCAACCTGCTCTATACCGCGGTGACCCGCGGCAAGCGGTTGGTGGTGCTGATCGCTCAGCCCAACCGCGCTGAAAGAGGCTGAGAGATCACGGTTCCATCTCCGGCGGCCATTCCTCGAACTGCGGGAGCGCATCCGTTATCTCGTACCAGGTTGCTTTCGACCCTACAAAGATGTGTTCGCGCGGTCGCGTACCCGGATCCATGTCGAGTGTCCCCACCACAACTTCGCCCACCGTGCCGGAGTGCATACTGACAAGTGGAGACCCGCACTTTTTGCAAAAGCACTTCTGTATTCCAGGGGAGGATTCATATTTCTGCACGAAATCCTCGCCCGACGTCCACATGAACTGGTCAGGGTTGATGAGCCCCCACGTCGCAAATGCGGCCCCGTGAGACTTCCTGCACATCGAACAATGACAATTGCCGATGAGCTTGAAGGCGCCGGTGATCTCGTAACTCACGGCGCCGCATAAGCAACTGCCACTTATCGCCATTTCGCATCTCCTCGAGAACGAATACCGGGCGCCCCGGAAAAAGTCTCCGATGACGCCGAATGACCCCGCTCACCTGCCCGGGCCGCACCGGAGACAACATCGTCACGGAAGGACCACATGCGGACCGGGTCAGGTGCAGCGTCTGGCTCGGCCGGTCCCCTAACCCGTCTTCGACTATTCGACCCTGGATTTCGCGATTTTCAGGCCAAATCGACCCCGAGAAGTAGGGTAAGTCTCTGATCGTATTAGAGCGAGTCATGCCAAATCCCCTGTAGTGCCGACCTTGGTCCTTGAGCCAGAGGACCGAGCCGAGGACACTATCGGCATGTTCCTCCGCTCCAAACTTCGCAAGAAAGACGGCAAAGAACACCGCTATTGGAGTGTGGTGGAGAATCGCCGTGTCGCGGATGGGCGGGTGGTGCAGCGCCATGTCTTGTATCTCGGGGAGATCAACGACGTACAGCGCGCGGCCTGGTGCCGCTCCATTGCGGTCTTCGACGAGGACACGGGCACTGCGACGCAAATGGCGCTGTTTGCCGAAGACCGCCCGGCGCCGGAACTGGCCTGTGCGGTGGTGCAGGTCAAACTGAGCGGATTGCAGCTGCGTCGTCCCCGACAATGGGGCGCGTGTTGGCTGGCCTGCGACTTGTGGGACCAACTGCAACTGGACGCCTTCTGGCAGCCGCGACTGCCACCGAGCCGCAAAGGGACGCGCTGGCTGAAGGCGCTCTTGTACCCTGGTCGCCTATCGCCTGATCGACCCCGGCAGTGAATGGCGCCTGCACCGTCACTGGTTCGATCAGAGTGCCATGGGTGACCTGCTCGGGGAGGATTTCTCGATTGCTCAGAGTCAAACCCTCTATCGCTGTCTTGATCATCTGGTGGAGCACAAGCAGGCCTTGTTCACCTTCCTTCAGGAGCGCTGACGGCGCTTGTTCGATGCCCGCTTCGACCTGCTCCTCTACGATCTGACCAGTACCTCGGCACGAATGCGACCCGCCCGAGCACGGCAAGCGCAAATTCGGCTACAGCCGTGACAAGCGCTCCGATTGCGTCCAGGTCATCAT
>JBGSKP010000590.1:0-2636 GCA_041741175.1 Thiocapsa sp.
GGACGGACGCTGTGGTGGATCCGCACCCGGCGGCGACGACGGCGCTCGGCGGTGGATTCGCGCCGCGCTCGCGACTGGTCGTGCCGGTGTGCCCGCAGGGGGATCGCACCTATCTGCTGGGGCTGCATCGCTGCCGCATCGAGCGCGACTGGAAAGAAGAAGATCTCGAGCTGGTGCAGGCGATTGCCGAGCGACTCGCCCAGATCATGACGATGCTCGCCATCCAAACGGCATTGGCCGAGAGCGAGGAGCGCTTCCGCGCCACCTTCGAGCAAGCGGCGGTCGGGATCTGCCACATCGACCATCGCGGCTGGTTTCTCAAGGTCAACCATAAACTCTGCGACATACTAGGTTACACGGAGGAGGAGCTGCTCGCCTACAGCGGTCTGGATCTGACCCATCCGAGCGATCGTAACGCCTTGCAGAATTATTTCGCGCAGGTCAAAGCGGGTAAGGGCGAGAGCAGTTGCCTGGAGCTGCGCAACATCGATAAACAGGGCCTGACGATCTGGTGCAATCTGACGATGGCCGCACGCAAAGATGCCGAGGGCCGATTTAAGTATTTCATCGCCGTCGTCGAGGACATCAGCGCGCGAAAAGCGCTGCAGGAGCGCGACCTGCGACATCGCGATGCCCTGGCCCGCGCCAGTCGTATCAGCACCATCGGCGAGATGTCGAGCGCGATCGCGCACGAGATCACGCAGCCGCTCATGGCCATCAGCACCTATGTCGGCGGCGCGCTTCAACGCCTCGACAACCAGTCGGCCAAACCCGATGCGCGCGAAATCGAGCTGCTGCGCGGCGTTCTGCTCGAGATCTCCCGACTCGCCGATCGCGCCGGCCACATCATTGATCGTATTCGGAACTTCTCCAGCCAACGCTCGCCCAAACCGCAGGTGATCGATCTGCGCAAGATCAGCTGCGAAGCGATTGGCATGGTCGAGTCCGAATTCAAGGCGCGTCGCACCGAAATCGATGTCGATTGCCCCGCTGATCTGCCGCCTGCGATCGGCGATCCGATCGAGCTGGAACAGGTCTTTGTGAACCTGTTGCTTAATGGGCTGGAAGCGATGAAGGAAACACCGGTGGCCAGACGACAGCTCTCCGTGGAGATCACATCTGTGGACGCCAATCAGATTCAGGTGAGCGTCGCCGATCGCGGCGTCGGCTTCACCGCCGGTGAGATGATGCGTGTGTTCGACCCCTTCTTCACCACGAAGGTCGGCGGCACCGGGCTGGGGCTGCCCGTCTGCCGCAGCATTCTGGAGTCTTATGGCGGACGGATCTGGGCCGAACCTCGTCCCGGCGGCGGTGCCGTGTTCGCCTTCACGCTGCCCGGACAAGCAGAGGATCACATCAGATGAACAAGCCGGAGACCGTGTTCGTTATCGATGACGACGAGGATGTCTGCAAATCGCTGCGCTGGCTCTTTGAGTCGGTTCAGACCAATGTGGCCACCTTCTTCTCGGCCGAGGCATTTCTGAGCGACCCCGACAATACCGACCCGGGTTGTCTCGTGCTGGATGTGCGCATGCCCGATATGGATGGCCTGGAGCTGCTCGCGGCGCTGCGGGCCAAACGCATCGGTCTGCCCGTGATCATGATCAGCGGACACGCCGATGTGCCGATGGCGGTGAAGGCGATGCAGCTGGGCGCGTTCGATTTCATCCAGAAACCAGTCAACCATCAGTATCTGCTCGATCGGGTCCGCCTTGCCCTTCTGGCCGACGAGCGCTTCAGGGCCGAGCTTGGCGACCCGCTCGTGATGACCCAGCGGCTGGAGCAACTGACGCCGAAAGAGCACGAGGTGTTCGAGGGCATCTTTCATGGTCGATCCAATAAGCAGATCGCGGGCACACTCCATGTCAGTGTCCGCACGGTCGAGACCCATCGCGCGAACCTCACACGCAAACTCGGCGTGCGCTCCACCGCCGATCTGGTCCGTTTAGCGGTCGCCTTTCAGCTGTATTCCTAGCCCGACCCGATCCAACAGAGGAGCCCAGGATGGAACGCCGCTGGCACGCGCGATCCGAGATCGATGTCTTCGCAACGCTCTATGTGAAAAACGACCCTCGCCCCATGCCCTGCCGCATCACAAATTTCAGCGCGAGCGGTCTCTTCGCCGAGGTCCCGCGGATCCTCAAACCCAACCAGTTCGTCGAGGTTCGGGTCCATCCCGAAAGCATGCCGGAGCGGATTATCGAAGGCATGATCGTGCATCGCCGCGACGCCGGCATCGGGATCGAAACAGCGAGCCGATTCTGGGCCCAGGCGCTGGGTTGGGGGTGATAGAGCGCGGGCGGCGGCGATGCCCGCGGCCCCGGCAGGCCGGGCTACAATGGGCGGTATCGATCCCTTCACGCCGAGACCCGCCATGCCCCGATTGCTCGCCGAATGGGAGCCCCAAAGCGGGGTAATGCTCACCTGGCCCCATGCCGACACCGATTGGGCGGACCAGTTGGACCGGGTCGAGCGACTCTATACCGATCTGGCAACCCTGATCGGCGGCTTCGAACCTGTTCTGAATGTCTGTCGGGATGAGGCTGCACGCGACCACGTCCGTGCCCTGCTTGCGGCGGCCGGTGCCGCCCCCGCAGCGCAGCGTTTCGGTATCGCTCCGAGCAACGACACCTGGG
>JBGSKP010000591.1:0-7355 GCA_041741175.1 Thiocapsa sp.
CAAACCGGGGTTGATCGTGCTGCGCTCGTTGCAGCGATGACGCTCGGCCTGCCGCTTGGCGGTTGGTGTCCGCGCGGTCGTCGCGCCGAGGACGGCGCCGTTCCGGACCGCTACCCGATGCAGGACACCCCGACATCGGACTACGCTCAACGCACCGAGTGGAACGTGCGCGACAGCGATGCCACGCTGATCCTCTATCGCGGCGCTATGACCCGCGGGACAGATCTGACGGCACAGATCGCGCGGCGTCTCGGCAAACCCCTGGTGACGCGCGACCTGCTCGACCCCGTCGAGGTTGAGCCGATTGCCGACTGGCTGATCGCCAACCGGATCCATGTTCTGAACTGTGCCGGGCCCCGTGAGTCGGGCGCGCCTGGGATCGGCGAGGCGGCAACGCGGATCTTCACCCGGCTCTTTCGAGCCTGGTCAAATGGTCTAGACTCCCAGGGTCAGGCGTTCGGTGCGCCTGGTGTCGAACGATGATCCCGTCGCTCGGGACAGTGAATCGACACCCACTGCCTTCGCTATCCGGAGTTAGCATGCTACGCATGACAGCCTTTTTGTTGGCCATTGCAGTCTTCGCTCAGGCGTCGGTCCAGGCCGATCCGGTGCTATGGCAGGCATCTGCCGAGAACACCCCCATTCAGCGCGCGGATGTCGCTGCGCTGAAGCGCACGGCTAACGGACAGCCCGACGCAGGCTTCATCCGACTCCATCAGTCCTTTATCGCCATTGCCCGACGCGGCCAGGCGCAGGTGGTGTTTCTCGGCGACTCGATCACGGCCCGATGGAAACAACAGAAGCCGCTCTTCGACAGAGAATTCGGACGCTACCCGGCCGCCAACTTCGGCATTCCGGGAGACCGAACGCAGCATGTGCTGTGGCGCGTGCAAAACGGTGAATTTGCCGGATTTAGACCGAAGGTCGTGGTCTTGATGATCGGCACCAATAATGCAGGTGTCGATGGCAATCCTCCGGAGCAAGTCGCAGCCGGTATCTGGAAGATCATTAGGGCCATTCACTTGCGCTCCCCCCAAACCAAGGTGCTGCTCCTGTCGATTTTTCCGCGCGGGGACAGCAGGGCGGATGCCAACAACCGGCAAGTCAATTCAGTGATTTCTCAATTCCACGACGGGAACCGGATTCACTATCTCAACATTCGTAATCGTTTCCTGACCAAGGATGGTCAGGTGACGCGGGCGATCATGCCCGACTATCTGCACCTCAGCGCAAAGGGCTACCGCATCTGGGCCGAGGCCATCCGGGCTAAGGTCGCTCAGCTCTCTGGCTAAATGTGCTCGCGAAGCGGACTCGCTCGACGTGCCCCAGCATGGCTGCTGGGCAGCGATTTGTGGCAGATCCTGGAACAGATAAGACGGAGGGCTGACCGATTGATGCCGGCTCAGGGCCGCGGGGCATTGCGCCCGCGACTGACGATGCGCCAGACCTTCAGGATCAGCAGAACCCAGGGTGTTGCGTGCAGCAGGAGGTCGAACAGATCCAGCGGCTTCACGAGCGTGCCACCGGCCAACATCCGCAGCTTTTCCCAAAGATGCGGCTCCGGAAAAAACGGCGCCAGCCCGAGCGTGAGCGCCGCAATGACGAAGAGATACAGGGGAAAGCGGTCGGTCCAGCTCAGCATCGCGTCAGTCCGGTGTGGGTGTCTCAATCCGTGCGGGCAAAAGGATAATGAGGTCTGCGCGAAACGGGCGATTCCGGGGAGCCAGACGCCTTAGCCCGCCGCGCCCTCACGATCCAGATAGTCCTCGTAGTTCCCGCGGAAGTTCACCACGCCGTGCGGCGTTAGCTCGATGATGCGGGTCGCCAGGGAGGAGATGAGCTCCCGGTCGTGACTGACGAAGATCAGAGTGCCCGGATAGTCTTCGAGCGCCGTGTTGAGCGACTCGATGGATTCCATGTCGAGGTGGTTGGTGGGCTCGTCCATCAGCAGGATGTTGGGCTTTTGCAGCATCAGTTTGCCGAACAGCATGCGGCCCTGCTCACCTCCGGAGATCACGTTCACGGGCTTCTTGATCTCGTCCTGGGAGAACAGCAGCCGCCCCAGCGTGCCGCGGATGACCTGCTCGTCGTCGCCGGGTTGTTTCCACTGATCCATCCAGTCGTAGAGCGTCGAGTCTTCGGCAAAGTCGGCGGCATGATCCTGCGCGAAATAACCCAGCGTGCTGTTCTCCGACCATTTGATCTCGCCGCCATCGGGCGTCAGATCGCCGGCCAGGCTGCGCAGCAGGGTGGTCTTGCCGATGCCATTGGGTCCGATGATGGCCACCCGCTCACCGACCTCGACCGTCAGGTCCAGGCCGCTGAACAGCGGCGTGCCGTCGTAGCCCTTGATTAGCGATTCAACCTCCAGTGCCAGGCGGTAGAGCTTCTTGTCCTGAGCGAAGCGGATGAAGGGGTTGACCCGGCTGGAGGGCTTGATGTCCTCCAGCTTGATCTTTTCCATCTGGCGCTGGCGCGAGGTGGCCTGTTTGGCCTTGGACGCATTGGCGGAGAAGCGGCTGACAAAAGTTTGTAGCTCGGCGATCTGCGCCTTCTTCTTGGCGTTGTCGGCATACAGGCGCGAGCGCGCCTGGCTCGCGGCGGTCATGTACTCGTCGTAGTTGCCGGGGTAGAGGCGCAACTCGCCGTAGTCCAGGTCGGCCATATGGGTGCAGACGCTGTTTAGGAAGTGCCGGTCATGGGAGATGATGATCATGGTGCTGTTGCGCGCATTGAGCACACCTTCCAACCAACGGATACTGTTGATGTCCAGGTTGTTGGTCGGCTCGTCGAGCAGCAGAATGTCGGGGTCGGCAAACAGGGCCTGGGCGAGCAGCACGCGCAGCTTCCATCCCGGCGCCACGGCGCTCATGAGCCCCTCGTGCTGCTCCAGCGGGATCTCCAGCCCGAGCAGGAGCTCACCGGCACGGGCCTCGGCGGTGTAGCCGTCGAGCTCCGCGTAGTGCACTTCCAGATGCGCGACCTCCATGCCGTCTTCCTCGCTCATCTCGGGCAGCGCGTAAATGCGGTCGCGCTCCTGCTTGATCTGCCACAGCTCCTCGTGGCCCATGATGACCGTGTCGAGCACGGCATCATTCTCGAAGGCAAACTGATCCTGGCGCAGCTTGCCGAGCCGCTTTCCGGGCTCAACCGAGACATTGCCCGCGCTGGGCTCTAAATCGCCCCCCAGGATCTTCATGAAGGTGGATTTTCCACAGCCGTTGGCGCCGATCAGGCCGTAGCGATTGCCTCCGCCGAATTTAACGGAGACGTTTTCGAACAACGGCTTGCCGCCGAACTGCATGGTAATGTTGGCCGTGGAGATCACAACAGGGTTCCGCAAAAGACATGGACAGGGGAGGGTGGTCGCCGAGGTTCAGCGGACCGGAAACGCAAAAACCCCGCCTAGTGGCGGGGTTTTTTGGGGCCAGGTGATACTCGCCTGGCTCCCGATACTTACTTCGGTACGACGTTGGTCGCGCTCGGGCCTTTCTGACCTTGCTCGACGTCGTACGTCACCGTCTGTCCTTCTGCCAGCGACTTGAAGCCACTGCCCTGGACGGCGCTGTGATGCAC
The DNA here is from genome assembly GCA_041741175.1 of Thiocapsa sp. GTDB lineage: Bacteria > Pseudomonadota > Gammaproteobacteria > Chromatiales > Chromatiaceae > Thiocapsa. Next base: position 3,577 of record JBGSKP010000591.1, read on the forward strand.
GAACACGTCTTTGGAACCGTCGGAAGGAGCGATGAAACCAAAGCCCTTCTCGTCACTGAACCACTTCACTGTACCTGTAGCCATGCGGATTACCTCAATAAAAAACTCAACAAATGTGTATGCAGACGACTTTCGGGTTATTACGGAAGGATCTGCCACGCACTGCGGAGACGAGGAACCACCGGAACACGACTAGAAAACACTGCACGGCGCCTATGGTGCCCAAGACTGGATCATTCGGCAAGGTGTTTTTGCAGTCAGACAGAAATGCGTAGACCCATCATGCGGTGTAGTGATGGCCTATACTTGACCTAGGCGACCGGGATTACGGCGCGCAACCTCGAAACGGCCCAACCGTATCCTCACCGGGCAACCCCGGTGCCAGCCCGGACCAGGAGGTCACCATGCCTCGATCACCCCGCCCGCGACACCGTCTCTGGATATGCGCCTGGCTTGTCGGCGTCGTAGTGCTTTGGGCAACCCCGGGCGCCTGGGGCGCCTCTGCGGACGCCTGGCAGGCCTGTCAGGATCGGGTGATCGCATCGCTGGAGGCCGCGGGCCTGCGCGACTTCGGCGATGTCAGCGCCTACACTGGCGCGACCGGTACCGGCGCATTGAATGCAGTGATCAAGGAGTGCGGCTATCGCCCCGAGCGTCTGAGTCCTTCGTTCTGCGACGACATCTACGCGCAGGTCTATCCGGCCTGCCGAGAGGATGGTTTCGAAGGCATGAGTATGGCGGCGACGTCCTGGGTGCTGATCTTCGACCCCGATGGCCCGCTGGTCGAGAAGCTGCGTCGCGTCTGTGAGCAAAGCCAGCCGGTCAGTCGCGCGACATTCGGCCGCCGGGTCTGCGGCGAATAGAAGGCGCGCCGACCCACCCGCCGGCGTTCGGCGCGCATCGATCCCGATCTGCGGCTAGACTCCTGGTAACGGGCAGTCACCCACAGCACTCAGGAATCCGCCGATGGATACATCCTTCAATGCGTTTCCGAAACGCACCTACCCTACCTGGCAGCCGAGCCTGGAGCCACTCGACCCCGCCGACGAGCCCATTGTCGAGCTGCCGCTGCTGGGACTGGTCAGTGCCGGCCAACCCGTGGTGGCCATCGAGGAGCAGGAAACCATCCAGGTCCCCGCTCGCTTGGTTCGCCGCCACGCGGCCGGGCGGACCTTCGCCCTGTATGTGCGCGGACAATCCATGACCGACGACCGAATCGACGACGGCGACATCGTCATCGTCGAAGAGCGTCCGATCGCCGAGAGCGGCGAAACAGTGGTCGCACGGATCGATGGCTACCAGGTCACGCTCAAGCGCTTCTATCGCGAGCCAGAAGGCATTCGCCTGCAGCCGGCCAACGAGGCGCTGCTGCCGCTGCGGTTCACGGCTGACGCGGTAGAGATCCTCGGCGTCGTGTCCGGCGTCGTGCGCACCGGATGAGACCGGGAGATCGAGCCAGGGAGATCGAGTCGCGCGGCGTTGCATGACGCCCGCCGATCATGATGGGCGGACCCTGATGCGCCGGTCTTGATCACATCGTTACCCACGACTCGCCCCGTCGGCGGTGCGCTGGGCCTTCAACGCGAGCACGACATCGGCAACCCGCCGCAGGCCGATCCAGATCGACTGAACTCCGGGTATGCCGTCATGTTTCCGGTTGAGGAACTCGCCGAGGCCCGCGACCATGTGGACCATCTGATCGAGCGATGGCGGGGTTTCGGGTGGCGGCTGGCGCTGGGTGACCAGGTTGACTGCCTGCCATTCGGCCTGATCGAAGACGACATCGCATGGCATCTCGGGACTATCGCCTCCGAGCATGGTGAGCAACAGCACGCGCGCGGCGCGCCCGTTGCCGCCGGGTTGATCAAAAGAAGTCTCGGTGAGCACCGGGGCCTTAGTTCTGTGTTCAGCCCCGCCCTGCGCGCGGATCCTTAGGGCGCGGAGATGTGGGTCACGATGTGAGTCTTGATGTCAGCCGGGTGGTCCACGTCCAGGCCGGTGCCCGCGATGCGTTGAATCATCGCGAGTCATCGTCAGGCACGGTCTGAGTTCAGTGATGGGTTATATTGCCCCCGGCCGAGGCGCAAACGTCTCATAAAAAGCACGGCTCTCCTGGATTTCCGGGAATGATTCAAATTGGAGCTTCGCCGAGCCGTGCGTATTCATCAAGATCCAGGTACACCCTCTGATAAAGGTGTTCGAGGTTCGTCATTCCATAGCAGCGGCGCTAAAGCCACTGGTCTGGCGACCAACGAAGCAACTGGTGATTTCCTCTGAAAAAATGCGCTTCCAAGCTCGGCATCAAGAACAAGCGCCTCAAGGCGGGATGGGAGGAACGAGATTTGGAGAAGCTCCTCTTTGAGGCGTCACAGACAATGCTCGGTGGCTTGGGATGGTTACTCGGGGGCTCTTGTAACCGGACAAATTCCTGGTTATTGCCTATAATTGATGTGGGCTTAGATTGTCGCATCGCGCGAGCGGTGATGGCGCTGGAGCCTGGTCAAGCTGGCCACTTTTCCAGGATAGATCAGTGGCCCGTTAGATTGAGTTCAGTAACTGTGTAGGGAGGACACTAAGATGTTCAAGAATTCTCTTTCACTGATCGCGCTCGCGCTCGCGCTGAGCGCCATAGCGCAGGCGGGACCGAACTTCACGGACTCCAAGGGCACCTGCACGACTCCGAACTGCCAATCCATGACGCTTCAGGGGACCATGCAACAGAACCCGGAGAACTTTGTCATTGAGGCGTGGGGCGGTGCCGGCGATTGCTTGCGGTTCGAAATCACCGGCACGGTACCAAGCTTTGACCCTGCAATGATGATCATCGGGCCCTCGTTTGCAGATGGCGCGGTATGGAAGGACGACGACAGCGGAACAGGTCTCTATCCACTCGTGAAACTCATCGCGCCGGTTTCCGGTGTATACACCGTGGTCGTCACCGAATTTGTCCGGCAGTCGAGCGCTAAGGACTTCACGCTCAAATATGGACGCTACAATGGCACCAACTCCAATTGTAGTAACCCCACCCCTCAAGATGAGTTCCTGACGAACTCGGAATGGAAGGGGAATTGATCGACCGTAATACGGGATGTCGCCGTGCTCAGGATGCGAGATCGTACATCCCAATCGAATCGCCTGTTCGCATTGCGTTCGGCGATAGCCGGCGACCTCCCGGTTCGAATCGGAGACCCGTTCTTTAGGGGATTAAGGCTTGGCCCGCATCTCGACCTTCGGCGAGCGACGGGACGTGACAACTAGACCCGGCGGGCAGATCCGCGACATCAGGCGGCGGCGCCATCTCGCGTCCGCTGCGGCCGTGACCGGGCTTACCTTGGAGCGAGCCGGCATTGCCTGGGATCAGCATAAGCGCCAACAGCGGGTAACCTTCGCCCGGGCGGAGCAAATCGGCTCCTCACCCGAGTCGGGTGCCCCATCCCAGGCGCCGCGTGGGTCCGAGATGCGTCTCGTGCACGCGGCCTCCGGGACGACGAGACGCACCGCGAGCGCTTGGGGGATCCCGCATTCAAACTTCCCCTACGAGACGGCCTGGCTTCAGAAGCACTCCGATGATCATGGCGCTCCTCGCGGCATCGTCGCATATGCGGATGTTCGTAATCGGTTATCCCCCCTCTCGATTTGGCACTCCGATTGCCGATCATTGACCTACGTGAGGCCGCTCATGTAGCCTCACAGCATCAGCCGACAACAGCCCGCGGTAACTCGCCGCAGTCACGTACTGCGTCCCCTATGCACCTCAGCGATCACGATCTGCGACAGCT
>JBGSKP010000592.1:0-3169 GCA_041741175.1 Thiocapsa sp.
GCGCGCCCCGGCCCCGGTGATCGATCGCTCGCCGGCCAGGTCTGCCGCCGAGCAGGGAGCGCGCGCCTTGACCATCCAGATCGGCAAGCAGCACTTCGTCTATGCAGAGGGTGAGCGGGTGGTGCGCACCGGTCCGATCTCTTCCGGCGCAGAGGGTTACGAGACCCCTCGGGGGCAGTTCTCGGTCCTGAGCAAGGACGAGCACAAGGTCTCCTCGCGCTACACCAATCAACTCGGAATGAACGCCTGGATGCCCTATTCCATTCAGTTCTCGGGCCATTACTTCCTGCACGAAGGCTGGCTGCCCGGTCATCCGGATTCGCATGGCTGCGTCCGCGTGGGAGAGAAAGACGCCCGGTTTCTGTTCGAGCGGATGCAGCTCGGAGATCCGGTCAGCGTGGTGGACTGACGCAAGCCGCGCGACGGGCCTCATCGATTGCCCTCGCCCGCGACGGCTGCGAAGATCACTCCCCCGGCAGTCACAGGAATTTTGTTCAGATGACACAGCGCTCCCTAATTCGTGGGCTTATGCTGCTCGCTGCGAGCAACCTCGCGATGGCCGACGGCCTGTCGATCGAGCTGAACAAGCTCGAGCCCCAGGCCGGGGCCTGCCGGGCGTACCTGGTCTTCGACAACCCTGACGGCCCGGCTTTGGAGAATCTGCAGATGGACCTTATCCTGTTCGACCAGGCCGGGGTGATTGCCCGCCGGCTGGCAGTCGATACGGGACCCTTGCGTGCGGCGAAGACGAGCGTGAAGTTGTTCGATATCCCCGACCTGCCCTGCAACGAAATCCGCCGAATCCTGGTCAACGAGGTGCTCGACTGTCGCGATGCCGCCGGGCTCCACGACGACTGTATCGAGCGCTTGACCCTATCCTCGCGTGCGGATGCGCAACTGGTGAAATAGGGCGATTTCCGAGGATAGGCATCCCGACGGCGCATGCCCGGCAGACCTTGAGGGTCTGGGGCGAATGAATTCGCCCCTTGTACACGCGGTTGGATCCTTTCTCGTCAATCACCTCACCGCTGCGCCTGTGCCCAAACCCGCGCCCACGCTTCTGACACGAGATGGACCATGCCTAACCCGATCGACACCATGACCCTCGCTGCAGTCGCCACGGCGGCTCCCGCGTCGATTGAACCTGATGCCGCGACATCATGGATTGGCGCGATCGGCCAGGCGTCGACACTGATCGCTGTCCCGGAGCCGGTGCGCGCCCTGCTTGATGCGGGCGGACCGGTCATGATGATCCTGGCGGGGATGTCAGTCCTCGCGCTGACGATCGTCCTGATGAAGCTCTGGCAATTCGTCAGCCTGAGACGCGGCGGCTCGCAGAGCCTGGATACGGCGCTGGTTGACTGGAAGGCCGGTCGACGTCGCGAGGCGGTCGCACGCCTCGCCCAGGCGAGCAATCCAGCCGACCAAATCGTCCGCACCGCCATGCTCGGCCTTCTCCACGACAACGATCCGGCCACCGTGCGCGAAGAGGTCGAGCGCCAGGCCGGGCGTCTGTTGGCCGCGCTGCGCAGTCATCTGCGCGGGCTTGAGATCATCGCAAGCCTTAGCCCATTGCTCGGCCTGCTGGGCACGGTCATTGGGATGATCGATGCGTTCAGAGCCCTGGAAGCAGCCGGCAGCCAGGTCGATCCCGGCGTCCTGTCCGGCGGGATCTGGGTTGCCCTGCTGACTACGGCCGCGGGGCTCTCCGTGGCGATACCGACCTCTGTCGCGCTCAGTTGGCTAGAGCGCCTCCTCGAGGGCACGACGCAACGTCTGGAGGATCAGGTCACCCGCGTGTTCACGGCAGGGCTGCGGCTCGACGCGCCAGCCCGGCCCGAACTCGAACCGCTTGACGCCGCAGGCACTGCCGATGCGCTTTGACACGACCGCCCCCCGTCGGCGCCTGATCAGCCTCACGCCGCTGATCGACGTCGTGTTCATCCTGCTGGTGTTCTTTATGCTGGCGTCCAGCCTTGTGACATGGCAGGTCGTGGAGCTGGGCGCAGCGGCCGCTCAGGGCGACGGAAACACCCTGGTCGGCTCCTGGCTGGTGCGGGTGCACGCCGACGGGCTGGATCTCAACGCCGAACCGATCTCAGAAGCGGATCTCGCCGCCCGCGTCGTCGAACGTGTTGCGGGCGGCATCGGCGATCAGGCGGATCAACCCATTCTGGTCATGCCTTCACCCGGTGTCGACCTGCAACGTCTGGTCGACATCCTGGATCGTCTGCGTCAGGCCGGGGCGACCCACCTTACCCTTCTGCAGCCCTGAGCGGTCGGAACAGCTGCCAGAACAAATGCCGGAACGAACCAAAGCCGACCGATGAAATTCAAGCGCAAGTCACTGGGAAGCGACAATGAAGCGAATCTGATTCCGCTCATCAATGTCGTCTTCCTGCTGTTGATCTTCTTCATGCTGGCAGGCCGACTCGCCCCGAGCGAGCCGACGGCCTTGACCCCGCCGCAGTCGGACAGCCCCCGCGGCGCACAGCCGAGCGCACTCGTCATCCTGATCGACCGCGCCGCGCAGATTACGCTGAACGGCGACCCTATCGACGACGAAACGCTTGCCGCACGGCTTGCAGAACGCCCGATAGAGGATACGCGGCCCGTGCAGATCAAAGCCGATGCGGCACTGGATGCGATGCGTCTGATCGCTCTGCTGGAGCGACTGCAGGCGGTCGGCATCGAACAGATCGATCTCTTGACCCTTGCGCGAGGGGGCACATGAGACCGCGCCTGCATCACTGGGGGCTCGCGCTGCTGTTTGCCCTGATGGCGCACATCGCCCTGGCCAGTCTGCTTGAGCCGCCAACCCCGATCGATCCGAGCACCTCGGGCGTTCGCATCGGACTCGGCGGATCCGGTCCGATGGAAGCGGGCTCGGTCACACCAGGCCCGCTCGGCGCCGAATCGATTAAAGCCGAATCGATCCAATACGACAGGGTCGAAGCCCTCAAACCGGTGCTGTCGCCGGCGCAGACCGTCACGCCGCTCCAGACTGTCACCCAGGCGCTGAAAGCGACCGAGGTTGAACCGCCCGCACCCGTGACGGCAGTGGAGGCAAAGGAGCCGACCAAACCAAAAGCAAAGACGGAGCCGGTACCCAAACGCGAGTCGCCGGCCCAACGCACGGCTCGGGTCGCGCCCGACCCGCCCGCTCGCC
>JBGSKP010000593.1:0-3052 GCA_041741175.1 Thiocapsa sp.
CGCAGATCGATCGCCTGCACCAGGCCAGGCAGCGCCTGCAGCGTGCCCATGACACCGCCGCTCGGCGCCGCCTGACCCAGCAGGCCGGGCAACTGCAGAATGACCAGGATGAAGCCGATTCCGGACATGAAACCGGATATCACGGTGAAGGGCATCATGGTGACATAGCGCCCGAGCTTCATCAGCCCGAACGCCATCTGAAAGAGACCGGCAAGCATGACCACCGTGAACGCCATCGCCATGCCCTGTTCCGGGTTGGCGGCGATCAACGAGGCGATGACGGCCGTAAAGACCACCGTCATCGGACCGGTCGGTTCGGAGATGAGTGTCGGTGTACCGCCGAACAGGGCCGCAAACAGACCGATCAGCACCGCACCATAGAGTCCCGCCTCGGCACCCGCCCCGGAGGCCACGCCGAAGGCAAGCGCCATCGGTAGCGCAATCACCGCCGCCGTTACGCCCCCGAAGAGGTCACCCCGAAGATTATCGAACCGAATCTCGTTGAAAATACGCATGCATGACTCCGAAGTAATCGAATGCTGCGTAAGTATCAGGGGCGATTGAGTTAAACAATAATCGAAGTTTCATAGGCCCGGCATCGATAAACATCTATGACTCGTCAGCGACGAATCGCCTGGGCGTGTCTGCACAAGCGCTCCATGAGCTGCTGGGCCGGGGCAATCAGGCCGGACAATACATCTACGATTGTCGATGTCATCGATAGAAATAATTGAATTTTTTCTATGCCTCAACCTGGCTACTGTTGCGTCCAGAGTTCGAAACAGCCTCAGCAGGCGAGGCGGACCAGGCACAGACCACAGGAGCTGACCATGAGCGTGAAGACCTACGATGCCGGTGTAAAAGAATATCGGGACATGTACTGGACCCCCGACTATGTCCCTCTCGACACCGACCTCCTGGCCTGCTTTAAATGCACCGGCCAACCCGGTGTACCACGCGAAGAGGTCGCCGCCGCGGTGGCCGCAGAATCCTCGACCGGGACCTGGAGTACCGTCTGGTCGGAGCTTCTGACCGACCTGGAATTCTATAAGGGTCGCGCCTATCGCATCGAAGACGTGCCGGGCGACAAAGAAGCCTTCTACGCGTTCATTGCCTACCCCATCGATCTGTTCGAGGAAGGCTCGGTCGTCAACGTGCTGACTTCGCTGGTCGGCAACGTATTCGGTTTCAAGGCGCTACGTCATCTGCGACTGGAAGATGTCCGCTTCCCGATCGCCTATGTGAAGACCTGCATGGGACCGCCGAGCGGCATCCAGGTGGAGCGCGACAAGCTCAATAAGTACGGTCGCCCGCTCCTGGGTGCAACCATCAAGCCGAAGCTCGGTCTGTCGGCCAAGAACTACGGCCGTGCCGTTTACGAGTGTCTGCGCGGTGGCCTGGATCTGACCAAGGACGACGAGAACGTCAACTCCCAGCCCTTCATGCGCTGGCAGAACCGCTTCGAGTTCGTCGCCGAGGCCGTCTCAGCGGCGCAGGCCGAGACCGGCGAGCGCAAGGGCCACTATCTGAACGTCACCGCCCCGGATCCGGAGCAGATGTACGAACGTGCCGAGTTCGCCAAGGAGCTGGGCCAGCCGATCATCATGCACGACTTCCTGACCGGTGGCTTCACGGCCAACACGGGTCTGGCCAAATGGTGCCGCAAGAACGGCATGCTGCTGCACATCCATCGTGCCATGCACGCGGTCATCGACCGTCATCCCAAGCACGGTATCCATTTCCGCGTGCTGGCCAAGTGTCTGCGCCTATCGGGCGGCGACCATCTGCATACGGGTACGGTTGTGGGTAAGCTCGAAGGCGATCGCGGCTCCACGCTCGGCTTCGTCGACCTGCTGCGCGAGTCCTTCATCCCCGAAGACCGCGCCCGCGGCATCTTCTTCGATCAGGACTGGGGCTCCATGCCAGGCGTCTTCGCGGTCGCCTCCGGCGGTATCCACGTCTGGCACATGCCGGCGCTGGTCACCATCTTCGGCGACGACTCGGTCCTGCAGTTCGGCGGCGGCACCCAGGGGCATCCCTGGGGCAACGCGGCGGGTGCGGCAGCCAACCGTGTGGCGCTCGAAGCCTGCGTGAAGGCCCGCAACGAGGGTCGCGAGCTTGAGAAGGAGGCACGCGAGATCATGGCCGGTGCTGCCAAGCACAGCCCGGAGCTGGCGATCGCGATGGAGACCTGGAAAGAGATCAAGTTCGAGTTCGACACGGTCGACAAGCTCGACGTGGGTTGAGGAGAAGCCTCCTGCCGCCAGCCTCCGGCCTCCTGCTCGGGATGGCTCTGGCTGAGATCCGAGTCCGCCAAGGCAAAGTCGCAAGGCAGCTCGAAGCGCGGCGGGAGGGACTCAACCCCGGCAGCAGCCGATCGCTGGAGGCTGGAAGCGGGAGGCTGGCGGCTCTAAAACGCCCACTCGAACCCAACGCATTCGCACAACGAGGACCGAAACCATGCCTTTCCAAAGCACCACGGGTGACTACCAAACCAAGCACACCCTGGAGACCTTCGGGTTTCTGCCGCCGATGACCCAGGACGAGATCTTCGATCAGATCGCCTACATCATCGCGCAGGGTTGGACGCCCGGTATCGAGCATATCCATCCCAGCAAGGCCATGAACCACTACTGGACCATGTGGAAACTGCCCTTCTTCGGGGTAACCGATCTGGCCCAGGTGGTGAGCGAGCTCGAGTCGTGCCATCGCTCCTATCCGGATCACCATGTCCGTGTGACCGGCTACGACAACTACACCCAGAGTCAGGGCTCCTGCTTCGTGGTGTTCGAGGGTCGCGGCTGATCGAGATCCGACGGTAGTCAAGGCCCGGCGGTGCCTCCGGGCGCCGCCGAGCCGAAAGGTGCCGAGCACCTGAGATCCAGTGTTTCAACACCGAGCGGGCGGCGCGATCGCCGAGTCGGTGATGTGAACGGCGACAGGGCTCCGTCCCGCCGTCCCAATCACCGCTCATGCGCTCCACGTCCAAGGGAACGACCATGCCCAGCAAAGCGAATCTGAGATCGAGCGGCCGCGAGGCGGCCCTGGCACG
>JBGSKP010000594.1:0-5124 GCA_041741175.1 Thiocapsa sp.
GTGGATGCAGGAGCGGCTGCGCCGCGGCGGGATCAGGGCCATCAGCCCGGTGGTCGACGTGACCAACTATGTCCTGCTTGAGCTGGGTCAGCCGATGCATGGGTTCGATCTGGCTAAGCTCACCGGCGACATTCGGGTCAGGCTGGCCACCGCGGACGAGCGGATCGCTCTGCTCAACGGCGAGGAGGCCATGCTGCGCGCCGATACGCTGGTGATCGCCGACGCGGAGCGTGCCGTCGCGCTGGCCGGGATCATGGGTGGCGCGGCGACGGCGGTCGGTCCGGAAACCCGCGACATCTTGCTGGAAAGCGCGTTTTTTGCGCCGCTCGCCATCAGCGGTAAGGCGCGCGCTTACGGCCTGCACACCGAGTCGTCGCATCGGTTCGAGCGCGGTGTCGATCCAGATCTTCAGGTCCGGGCGATCGAGCGTGCGACCAGTCTGCTAATGACAATTGTCGGCGGTGAGCCGGGTCCGGTCGTCGAGGAGGTCGCTCCGCTGGATCTGCCTGCGCGTGCACCCTTGTTGCTGCGGCCAGCGCGCGTGGCTCAGATCCTGGGGCTGGAGCTGCACGCGGAGACCATCCTCGACATCCTCAAGCGCTTGGGCATGCACGCCGAGCCGGTTGAGCATGGCTGGCTGATCACGCCGCCGAGCACCCGTTTCGATCTCCTTCAAGAGGTGGATCTGATCGCCGATATCGGCCGGATCTACGGTTACGACCGCATTCCGGTCAGTCACGCCAGCTCGGCTTCGGTCACCCGATCGACGCCGGAAGCGGATTTTGATCTGGATCGCGCGCGCCTTGCGTTGGTCGACCGCGGCTTTCACGAGGTCATCACCTACAGCTTCGTAAGCCCCGAGATCCAGGCCCTGATCGACCCGGATCAGGCGGTGTTGCGTCTGGCAAATCCGCTGAGCGCCGAGCTCTCGACGATGCGGACCAGTCTCTGGCCAGGTCTGATCCAGAGTGCCCGATACAACCATGCGCGTCAGCAGGAGCGGGTGCGGGTCTTCGAATCCGGTTTGCGCTTCCGATTTGGCCCTGGGGGTCTGAGTCAGACACCGGGCCTGGGCGGACTGGTCACGGGCAGTCCGGATCCCGAACAATGGGGCCTGAGAAGCCGGTCGGCAGATTTTTTTGATCTGAAGGCCGATGTCGAGGCCCTGTTGGCACTGACCGGTGTGCCCGAGCGCTTCGCCTTCGTCCCCGGCAGTCATCCTGCGCTGCATCCGGGGCAGACCGCCCGGATCGAGTGTGGCGACCGGCCGGTGGGTCTGCTCGGCATGCTTCACCCCAACCTGGCGGCAAAGCTGGATATCGCGGGCAATGCCTTCCTGTTCGAGCTGGATCTGGCGCCATTGAATCTGAACGCCCTGCCCAGGCATGCGCCCATCTCGCGTTTTCCGAGCATCCGACGCGACATCGCGATCCTCGTCGACGAGGCCGTGGCCTACGCCGCCGTGGCCGACTGTATTCGCGCGACCGAGAGCGAGCTACTGCGTGATCTGGTGCTGTTCGACGTCTACACCGGAAAAAACATTGAATCGGGGAGAAAAAGTCTCGCTCTTGGATTGATTTTACAGGCTTCTTCTCAGACACTTACAGACAACGTGATTGACGACACGGTGCGGCGCATCCTGGAGCGCCTCGCTGTGGAATTCGGCGCTAAATTGAGGGACTGATCCGATGGCATTGACCAAGGCCGACTTGGCCGAGCACCTGTTCGATGAGCTTGGCTTGAATAAACGCGAGGCGAAGGACATCGTCGAGATGTTTTTCGAGGAGATTCGCGCTGCCTTGGAGCGCGGCGAGCAGGTTAAGCTCTCCGGGTTCGGCAATTTCGATCTGCGCGAAAAGAAAGAACGTCCCGGTCGTAACCCCAAGACCGGCGAAGAGATTCCCATCACTGCACGACGTGTAGTGACCTTCCGTCCTGGGCAAAAGCTCAAGCAGCGGGTGGAGGCTTATGCTGGAACCGATCGATAAGGGCGAGGACAACGGCCCCGGTGATCTGCCGCCGATCCCGGGCAAGCGCTACTTCACCATCGGTGAAGTTAGCGAGCTGTGCGGCGTCAAACCGCATGTACTGCGGTACTGGGAGCAGGAATTCCCGCAACTCAACCCGGTTAAGCGGCGCGGAAACCGCAGGTATTATCAGCGACATGACGTGCTGATGGTGCGTCAGATACGCAACCTACTCTACGACCAGGGCTTCACGATCGGTGGCGCGCGCCTGCAGTTGAGCGGCGAGGGCGCAAAACACGACCAGACCCAGACGCACCAGATCCTGCGCCAGATGCGCGTCGAGCTTGAGGATGTTCTGCAGTTGCTGCGACGTTGACAGTCGGGGACCAGCAACCTACTATTGCGGCTCTTAACGGGGCGTAGCGCAGCCTGGTAGCGCACCTGAATGGGGTTCAGGTGGTCGGAGGTTCAAATCCTCTCGCCCCGACCAATAAAAACAAGCGGTTAGCTGAGAAATCAGCTAGCCGTTTTTCGTTATCTGCCGAATAATTATTTTGTAGTCGCGTCTGTAGTCACGTGATGGATCGGCAACCCTGCTTGACCTAACGAATAAGGTTAGATCGTCCGAGCGCAGCGAGCGACGATCTAACCGTTTGTTGGACGAGCCCGGTAGTGTGGCGGCGTTGGGGGGATAGAAAATAGCTTTTCGAGGCGGAGGGGGCGTTGAGCCCGGAGGCGAGCGAGGCGGTGCGCAACCCCGGGTGCCAAGCTCGCCATCGCGGTGAACATGGCGCCCCAAGACGCCCAAGGTGTGCATTTTGCCTGAATTCGAGGCGAGCGCCACCCTCGGCAGATGGAAGCCGAAGTCCAGGGATCGCCGTGTCGCCGGAGGTTACATCGCCAGTGCCTCGGCGGCCTCAATGGTCGGCATCCGAGGCGGTTGTGGCGAGCGCGGCGGAAGGCGTGTCTGCACGATGCGCATATCGGCGCCGCAGCACGGGCATATCAGTTGGGGCCGGGGTTTGAGGCGAGCGATCAGGCGCTTCGGATCGAGTCCGAAGAGCCACTGCAGCAGCGCAATGGCGCGCTTGCTGTTGGGATGCAGAAAGCCGAAGTTGCGTGCCCGGCGAAAGCCCTTTGGCAAGACATGCTGGAGCACCAGGGCGAGGAAGCGCGCCCCCGGCAGGGTGAGGGACTCGAATCGCTTGCGCTTGGCATGACGGTAGCGGAAGGTCACCTGGCCGTTCTCGCAGGCGACGATGTCCTTCTCCTGGATGACGCCGCGATAGAGGTAACGCCCCAGATAGACCAGCGCCTTCTCGCCACGGCCGACGTTTTTGCAATCGACGACCCAGGTGCTCGGCAGGCCGGGCGGGAGGGTCAGTCCCTCGGCGGCAATGGCCGCGAGCAGCTTTGCCCGAAAGACCTTGGCCAGGGCCTTGTGATTGAACAGATAGCCGCGCTTGGCCGACTTGGTGCGCCAGCGTTTCTTGTCCGGATCAAGGGCCGCCGCCGGCACCACCAGATGGACATGGGGGTGGAAATCCAGTCGCCGCGAATGGGTATGCAGCACTGCAATCGCCCCAGCCTCGCCCTGCAACTGCTTGTCATTGCGCGCGAAGGTGCGCACCGTCTCCCAACTCGCGCGGATGAGGTGATCGTAGAGCCTCTGCTGGTTGGACCACACCAGCGCGCGCAGTGCCTCGGGGACGGTGAAGGTGAGCAGGAAATAGGTCGCCGGCACCTGCTTGGCAAGCTGACGCTCGAGCCATTGCTGGCTCTCGTGGTGCTGACAGTGCGGACAGGCACGATGACCGCAGGAGTGCGGGACGAGTTCGGTGTGATCGCACGCGCTGCACTGCGCCCGCATCACGGGGCTGGCCGAGGTACGGCAGGTCTTCAGGGCCTGGAGGGCGTTGCGCTGGCTGGGCAGGCTCGTCTCACCATACTGGGTTAGATAGTCCGCTTCGAAGCTGGCGATGATGGCGGAGAGCAGGATCATTTCACGCCCCTCCAGTGGATGGAGAAGCCGCTCATCAAGGCGTTGATGGCCTGCTCGGCGTTTCCGCTGGTCTGACAGGTCAGGTGGGTATAGCGGGCGGTGGTGAGGATGGAGTGATGACCGAGGATCTTCTGCACCTCCAGCAGATCGACACCGGCCTCGATCAGATGTGTGGCATAGCTGTGGCGAAGACAGTGGGGCGTAATCTTTTTTTAATCCCACAGGCCGCCACGACCTTGCGCAACGCCACCTGCACACCGCCGCGATCCAGCGGGGTGGACGCCGAGGTCGCCGCCTTGAGTCCGCCGTGGCGATTGGGAAACAGCAGCACCGGGTTGCGATGCAACCGCCAAAAGCGGCGCAGCAGCTCCAGCGTTGTATCGGGCAGTGGGACCAAGCGATCCTTGTTGCCCTTGGCATCACGGATGTGCACGCGCCGACGCGCCGCGTCGATATCGGCCACCGTCAGACGCAGCCCCTCGCCCAGTCGCAGACCGAGGCTGTAGAGGGTGAAGAAGAAGACGCGATAGCTGAGTGTCTGCGTCGTCTGAATCAGACGCTGGGCCTCCTCGACCGTGACGCTATCGGGCAAGTGCTGACCCTTGGGTGGCTTGACCAGATCCACGTTCACCCAAGGCTTACGCAGCACATGGGCGTAGTCGAACTTCAACCCGTAGAGATCGAGTTTGACGGCGCTCCAGGAGTGGGTCTCGAGCCGATCGGAAAAGTAGTCGAGCAACTGCTGCTCGGACAGATCCTCGATGCAGCCGTCAAAATAGGCGCCAACGCTCCGGACGGCACGCGCGTAGGCTTCGATGGTTTTGGGCTGCAGGCCCTTGAGTCGAAGGTGCTTGAGATGGGCTTCGTAGTGGCGCTTGAATTGCTCTTCGCAGGAGACGGACATACTGGCGTAACCTCATGATGTGGAACAGACACCCCTCGCGAGCGAGGGCATGAGGTGACATTCTAAGGCTGACGCCGACCGCGGGCTTCCTCCGCGTAGCGGCTTCGTCCAACTACATGTGTCAGCGGCGGGGGATTGAGCAGGCAGGCCCCATCTGTCAGCAGATTCCGGGTGCCGCCCTCGATGAGGCCATCGGACGGCTGCTGGTCGAATCGGTCACACCGCTGACCCTGGAGGTCGCGCTGGCGGTG
>JBGSKP010000595.1:0-2727 GCA_041741175.1 Thiocapsa sp.
ACCGGGCCGTGCAGCTCGTCCGCAAGGCCGGCGCCGGCGCCTCGCTGACCCTCTTGTCCGTCGTCAGGGATGCCGCCGAGATCCCCGACGAGGCTCAGGCAGGGCTGTCCGGACCCGACCTTGCGGCGCTGGTCGTCGCGCATCTGCTGCGCACGCTGACCGAGCTGACCCGGGCTCCGACCCGACAGGGCATCGACATCCGCATCGGCGTGAAGACGGGGACGCCCTTCATCGAGATCATCCGCGAGGTCGTGCGCAACGGGCATGACCTGGTGATGATGAGTGCGGAGGGCCGCGGCGGTCTGAAACAGCGCCTGTTCGGCACGACCTCCATGCATCTGATGCGCAAGTGTCCCTGCCCGGTCTTGGTCCTGAAGCGCAAACAGGGCCGCGGCCCCATGCGAATCCTCGCGGCGGTGGACGTGGCCGATGGATGGTTCGGCAAAACGAATGCGACGACCGATCCGGAACGGCTCTCGCTCAACCCGCGGATCCTGGCGTTGGCGGGTGAAATCGCTGCAAGCGAGGGCGCGGAGCTGCATGTGGTTCAGGCCTGGTCGTCGGATTTCGACGGCTATCTCGAGGTGCGAAGCGAGCTGGGCGACGATGCGATCCGTCAACTGCGCAAGCAGACCAAGCAACGGTTCGCGGAGAAGTTCAATCGCCTGATCGCCGGCGCGGATACCGCGGGTGTCGCCGTCAACCCTCACCTGGTTCGCGGCGAACCCGCAGAGGCGATCATTGCATTGGCACGGCGCGAGCGCATCGACCTCCTGGTGATGGGCAGTATCTGTCGCACGGGGGTTGCCGGGTTCTTTATCGGCAACACCGCGGAGAAGGTGCTCGCTGCGTTGGACGCGTCCGTTCTGACGGTGAAACCGGCGGATTTCACGACACCGGTCGAGGCATGACGGGAGCCGAGCGCATGACCGAACGAATTGGTTGTTAAGCTGCCCTTTGCCCAAATGCAGGTCCTTGCAGCACATCGATCCGATGTCTGATGAAAATCACGGCGCGAGAAAAACCGCAAGACTACACTTAGCCGCTGTCGAGGACTCGTCTCGGACGTCGTATCGGTCGCCCTGGATCCCGCTTCGGGTCGATCGGTGCCGTCATGCCGAGCCGGCCGCGGCCGCGACATCGACGACCGGTCCGTGCAGGAGCCATCAGGAATCCATCATGTCGAAGGTCATCGAAACCGAGCCGCCGCTCAGCGAGCAGAAGCGCACCGGGCAGTTCCACGGCTACGTGGTGGCCATCGGGGCATCCGCCGGCGGGCTCGATGCGCTGGAAAGGTTCTTCCAGTCGTTGCCGACCGACCTGGGTGCAGCCTATGTGGTGATCCAGCATCTGTCCCCGGATCACAAAAGCATGATGGCCAACCTGCTCGGTCGCCACACCCAGATGCCGGTGGTCACGGTCGAGCACGATATGCGGATCGAACCGAACCGGGTGCACCTGATTCCGCCGGCCAGCATGATGAGCGTGTCGGGCGATGCCCTGCGCCTGACGCCGAAGAACCCGCGCGGGCTCACCCTGCCGATCGACCTCTTCTTCACGTCGGTCGCCAAAGAGTTCGGCAAGCACGCCATCGGGGTGGTGCTTTCGGGTACCGGATCCGACGGCACACGCGGCTCCGTCGCCATCAACGACGCGGGGGGGCTGCTGCTGGCCCAGGAGCCGGAGTCGGCCAAGTTCGACGGCATGCCGCGCAGCGCCATCGCAACCGGGCTGGTCGATGCGATCCTGCCCCCGGACGAGCTGGGACCGCGCATCGTCGAGCACATCCATCAGGTTCCGCGCGCCAAGGTGCAGTCCGACGGACGGGGACCGGGCATGGACCGCGACGATGCCTTCGAAGAGACCATGCATCTCCTGCAGCACCAGGGCGGAATCAATTTCAGGGAATACAAGCCGGCGACCGTGATGCGCCGACTTGAGCGACGGATGCAGGTGCGCCATACCCCTGATCTGATTAACTATGTCAGGCTGCTCGACAATGATCGGGGCGAGCTGGCCGTGCTGCGCCGCGAGCTTCTGATCCCGGTCACGAGCTTCTTCCGCGACCCGGAGGCGTTCGAGATCCTGGCCGATACGGTGGTGAAGACCATCGTTGCCGAACGGGGCGAGAACCAACCGATTCGCGCCTGGGTGGCGGGCGTTTCAACCGGCGAAGAGGCCTACAGCCTGGCCATCCTGTTTGCCGAGGCATTCGACCGCGCGCGGCGCTGGCCGAACTTCAAGCTGTTCGCGACCGACGTGGAGCAACAAAATGTCGAGGTCGGCGGCGCCGGGGTCTTCTCCGAAGCCATCACTGCGGAGATCTCGCCGGAGCGGCTCGAGCGCTTCTTCTACAAGCGCGGCAACCATTTCGTGGTCAAGAACGAGATCCGTCAGAGCATCGTCTTCGCGCGGCACAACCTGCTGGAGGATCCGCCGTTCACGCGCATGGATCTGGTATCCTGCCGCAACCTGCTGATCTATTTCCGCACCCAGGCACAGGAACGCGCCCTGCGCCGCATCCAGTACGCACTGGCCCCGGGCGCGTTCCTATTCCTGGGGCCGAGCGAGACCCTGGCCGAGCTGCAATCGGATTTCACATCGGTCAGCTCCAAGCACAAGATCTATCGGATCCTGCGCCACGTTTCCCTACCGCTGGACCTGGCCAGTACCCCGCCGGCGCCGCAGGCGGCCGGCACACCCGGTCGTCGGCTGGGGCGCCGCGGG
>JBGSKP010000596.1:0-1570 GCA_041741175.1 Thiocapsa sp.
CCCCGGCAGCGTCGATGGCGACAGGGTCGTCGCCCGACGACGAGGAGGCGTCGGCCAGTCCGGCAATCGCGATCCTGCCCGTTTGCTCGGCGGGTTGCTCTGGGGCTTGCTCGGGTTTTTGCGCACTGGCCCCCGGGTCGACGTCTGGAACGCCCCGCGAGCCGGGACCCTGCTCTGGTCGGGGTGTGTCCATCCCTGCCTGTTGCAGGTCCGCGGCCCTGTCCGGCGCGGTCTGCTCCAGCCGTTGGGTGGGTTCGGCACCAACGGTGTCTGGCACTTCCTTGTCGTCGGTACCGGAGACTCGACTGACCGTTGCTTCGGCTGTCTCTTCCTGGCTGCGTGCCTGCTCAACCGCGTTGCCCGATGTCGGGAGGGGGGGAGCCAGCCAACTGTAGAGGCCGAAACCGACCAGTCCAATCAGCACGACGAACGCCGAGAGTGCGCCAATGATACGATCCCAATGGTACACATACGCGGGTGCGGGCTCCTGCGCCTTGATCTTGATACTGAGTTGCTTTCTGGGGGGATAATCAACCATAACTGCCTCATAAGCATTTGATGCGCGATGCCGTTTCGCTCACGCAGGCGCCGATCGAGTCGATGGCATGCCAGTTTGCGTGTCCCTGCTATCGTCTTGAGCCTCGATTCCAATAAACCCAATCCTAACAGGATCATTCGCCCAGGCCCTGTTTCCATGTGTCCTGTTTTCATCTAAACCGCGCCAGCTCCCACAGTTGTCGGAGCCGGCGCGGCCAAGCCAATCCAACAAACGAGGCATACCGCACCGGGCGCGGTTTAAGGGAGTCGGCGCTCGTTCAACGCCCTGGACCGGCGCAGGCGCTGGCATTCGGGTCGCGGCCGATGCCGATCTGACGCGCACGGGCCGGGACTAGGGCATCGTAGTCGGCCTCGAAACCGGCAGCGAGAAGCGTCTCACAAAGCGGTGACTCGACCACGGGCAGCCCGTCGATCTGTTGGATCGCCAGACGCTTGCGGCCGCCATGCGGGACGCGATGCAGGGCGTTGAGTGCGAGCCTCAGCTCATCGCCGTCGTCGCTCGGGGCGTCCGGGAAACTGGTCAACTGGCGTCCGCCTGAATTAAGAAAGAGGATGGGTTTGCCGGCGACCAGGATCAGATAGGCGCCGTTGATGCGCTTGGGCGTCGGGCCGCCGCCCACGGCGGGCCAGGGCAGGAGTGCGCCGTAGGGATTGGCCGGATCGATCGCGGCGAGGATCCGCAGTGACGCCTCGGTGAAACCGTCGAGCGGCGTCTCGTCGATCCGCGCGCTACGCAGACGATCGACCGCGCCGTTCAGGGCGAACTGTGCGCCGGATAACCCCTCGACAAAGTAGCCGCGCCGCACCTGACCGCCTTCTTCCATCTGTTTCAGGACGCGGTAGAGCGGACCGAAACCGCCCGCGACGCCTTCGGCCTGCACCGCCTCGCGGCTCACGACGCCATAGCGTTCCAGGAGGATGCGTGCCTGGGCGAGTAGACGTTCGGTGTCGCTCGCGTCGGTTTGCAGATCGGCGACCAGCGACCAACGACCGCCAGCGAGTGTCGCACCGC
>JBGSKP010000597.1:0-3375 GCA_041741175.1 Thiocapsa sp.
GCCAAGCTTCAGGCCGGAGATCTTCCGGCCGCCGTCGCCGTCCTGCAGGAGGCCGTCGCACTGGATCAGACCTCGGCGCTGGCGCGACTGCGACTCGGCGGTGCGCTGCTCATGCAGCAGGACTATCCGGGCGCGATCGAGCAGTTTCGCGAGACTCTGAGGCTGGATCCGAACAACGCCAACGCCTTCGTCGGCATGTCGGTCGCCTATCTGCATAGCGGACGCTACGGATTGGCCCGCGCGGCGTTGGATGAGGCGATCCGCATCGACCCGGCCAAGCGCGAAGAGGCCGAGCCCTTGATCACCTACATCGACCGGGCGATGGTCCGCGCGGATGCGCCCCCCGGCGACATGTCCGCGGCGCATCCGGAGGAATCGTTGCGCTGATGCGCGCCGGAATGGCGGCCGAACCCGGAGTAACTTCAGGATGCGACGGGGGTGTCCCGATCCGGACCAGACGCGACACCCTCGGTCGACCCCACCACATGACCCGGCAGCCAGCGCTGCAACGCCGCCTCCAACTCGGCCACCCTGGCAGGCTTCGAGATGAAGTCGTCCATCCCGGCGGCGAGACACTCCTCGCGATCGCGTTCGGTGGCGCCGGCTGTCATCGCAACGATCGGGATGTGCTCGCCGGTCTCCCGTGACTGCTCAACGGTGCGAATGGTCCGTGTCGCCTCATGTCCGCTCAGATTCGGCATCTGCACATCCATGAGGATTAGATCGAACGGTGTGCTCTGGAAGGCATCGACCGCCGCCTGACCATCGGCGGCGATTGTGGGCTTGATGCCGAAACGACGCAGCATCATGGTGACCACTTTCTGGTTGACCGCATTGTCCTCGGCCACCAGCACGCGGGCTTCGAACAGTCGCGTCGCCGTCCTCGGCGGGACCGGGGCAATGCCGGTCGCCTGGCTGGACATCCCCAGGACCTTGGTGACGGCGTCGTGCAGCAGGATCTCGCGCACCGGTTTTAAGAGCGTGACCTCGATCCCGACCCGACGTGCCTCGGGTCCCGGATAGCCGAGCGAGCTGAGCATGATCAGCCGAGTCGCCGCCAGCGCCTCGTCGCCTTTGATGCGTTGCGCAAGCTCGATGCCGTCCATGTCCGGCATCTGCATATCTAGAATCGCCAGGTCGAAGGCTCGTCCCGCGGCGAGTGCGCGATGCATCGCCTGCAACGCCTCCGGCGCATCTTCGGCCGAGGTGACGTTGGCGCCCCAGCGCCCGAGATGGTTCTCCAGAATCAGCCGGTTCGTCGCATTGTCGTCGACAACCAGCACATACAGGCCGCACAGGTCATTGCCTTCGTAGGCCGGTGGCCGATGGCCGGCCTTCAGGTCCAGGGTTAGCCAGAAGGTCGAGCCCACGCCAGGCTCGCTCGCCACGCCGATTTCCCCGCCCATCAGACCGGCCAACCGGCGTGAGATCGCCAGTCCGAGACCGGTGCCGCCGAAGCGTCGGGTGGTCGATGCGTCGGCCTGTGTGAAGGGGCGAAACAGGGTCGCCAGCGTCTCCGGATCGATGCCGATCCCGGTGTCCGTGACCTTTAAGCGAATGAGCCAACCCTGCTCGGTCGCCCGCTCGACGTCCACGCGCACGATCACCTCCCCGGACGAGGTGAACTTCACCGCATTGCCCATGAGATTCAGGAGGATCTGCCTGATGCGATAGGGGTCGCCCAGGAGCACCTGGGGAACCTCGGGATGGACGAAGCTTGCCACCTCGATCGGTTTGGCGCGCGCGCCGGAGGCCACCAGGCCGGTGACCTCCTCGACCGTATTGCGTAGATCCAGCTCGATCTCCTGCAGGTCGAGCTTGCCGGCCTCGATTTTGGAGAAATCCAGGATGTCGTTGATGACGTTCAGAAGCAGTCCGCCCGATTTCTCGGCGGTGGCGATGAAATCCTGTTGTTGTCGGGTGAGCTGACTGTCGCGCAGCAGCTCGAGCATGCCCAGCACGCCGTTCATGGGGGTGCGGATCTCGTGGCTCATCATCGCCAGAAATTCGCTCTTTGCCCGATCCGCCGACAGCGCCTCGTCGCGCGCCCTGGCCAGGGCTTCCATCTGCCGGCGCGTTTCGGACAGATCGCGCACGACCGCCGTGAACACGCGATTGCCGCGGACATCGACCCGGCTCATCGCCAGATAGAGCGGGAAGCTCGCCCCGTCTTTGCGCAGCCCGATGATCTCGCGAATCTCGGTCTCGTTATCCGTATGGCCCAGGGTCCGCGCATCGCGCATGCGCTGGTCGTACTCGGCGCTGTAGGGCGACGGAAACAGGATCGACATGGGTCGGCCGCGAATCTCCTGCGTGCCATAGCCGAAGATGCGCTCCGCTGCGAGATTCATGGCGACTAGTTTGCCCGAGCTGTCGATATGCACCGCCCCGTCGGCCATGCTGTCGATGATCGCGCGATTGCGTTCGCGACTTTCGGTGAGAAAGGCCAGCTCGCGATGGGTTGCGCGCTCAATGAAGGCCCACCAGAGCAGCGATAACACGACCGATGCGGCGAGGATCACCATGATCAATCCGCTGCGGTCCGGCAGCCTGCCCTCTGTGAATGCGCTCCAGAGCCCGGCATCCGACCCGAGCGCAAGTGCCTCGGACTGAAGGGACGAGAGCAGGACGCCGACGGCCGCAAGCGTCGCACCGCCGATCAGACCGAGACCCAGCAGCCCGGAGCGGGCGACCAGGTGCCGTCGCGGGCCGAGTGGCCGCTGGATCGAGCTGTGATCGGATCTCAATGGATCGAGCTGATTCATCGTTCTCGACAGGGCAGGTGAATGGGCGATGCCGATAGCGAGCGGAGCAAGGTCGGACGATATCCGGACGATACCCCGGACGAAACAGGGTTCGGCGATCCACCCGGTTGAGCCTGTTGCGCTGATTTCACTGCTGATGGTATCACCATCAGATCGGCACGCGGTTGACAGCGGGAGCGCCGGTCGACCAGAGTGTTCGTCTGTGACCCCGATATGGCTGAATCTCTTATGGAGCACCTTTGCGACGTTGCCGATCGTTTTCTGAGCCGGGCGCCGGCGTGCGATTACTGGACGATCAGACTGGTTGAGGAAGAGCAGGATCATCTTGAGGTGCGTCAGGGCGTGGTCGAACCCAGCCGGCTGACCTCGACCTCCGGCGCCATGGTCACCCTGGTGAAAGGCAGCGGCATCGGTTATGGCGCGACCAGCGATCTGAGCGCCGCCGGATTACGCGCCGCCGCCGAGCAGGCCGCGGTCTGGGCGGACCTGCATGCGCGGCTCGGCCTCTTCGACTCGGGGCTGTATCCGCGCAGCAGCACGCGTGCGGACTATCGCACCCGCGTCGAAGAGCCTTGGACCGCCTGGTCGATCGGCGAGAAGCTCGATCTGC
>JBGSKP010000598.1:0-12677 GCA_041741175.1 Thiocapsa sp.
GCGACGCCGGGCGCGGCGGGCGGTGCACTGGGATAAGCCGGTGCGCCATAGCCAGGTGCCGGCGCGCCGTATCCCGGAGCCCCGTAGCCTGGTGCACCATAGCCCGGTGCGCCATAACCCGGCGCATAACCACCGTAGGGATAGCCGAAGCCGGGGGCGCCGTAGGGACCGCCGGGATAGTCCTCATAGCCTTCGTCATAGCGATCCCCGTCTCCGCCCATCCAGCGGTTCGGATTCATCATGTTCCCGAAGTTGAAGGCGTGGCCGACGGGGGCATAGACCATGAGCGCGGCCAGGACGGTGATCACGGTGGCGCCGAGCGACAGGGTCGGTGTTGCGATGGGGTGATGTGACACGGGTTTCCTCCAGGGTTGTTGTGATTTCTCTTATGACGCGCATCCGGAAATCTTATCGGGTCGTGGACGAGCGACCCTAGCCCGACCACTACTTACACCTAATGGCCAAGCGTCGCAATAGGTCAAATCCCGGCCAGATGGACCTGCCGTCACCTTTGGTTTCACCGGTTGTGGCTGTGGGCATGATGCTGGTGAGCCTGCCCATGTGCGTGCTCATGCTCATGCCCGTCGTGGTGGTGGTGATGCTGGTGTCCGTCTCCCGCATGCCCATGCAGTCGCGCACCCTCGGGCTGCACGGCTGGACGGATGGTGCGTCCAAGCTCAAGCCGGGCCCGTTGGGCAGCCAGCTCGTCGCGCAACCAATTGACCCAAGGCTCGATATCGCCCCCGCCCCGGGTGGAGACGGACTCGAAGGGGACGACGCTGGCGAGCTGACGAAGGTGGTGCTCGGCCCGTTCGAGCGAAAACTCCGGGAGGATCCCGAGTAGATCGGATTTGGTGCAGAGCACCAGGTCGGCGGCCCGGAACATCACCGGATACTTCGCGGGTTTGTCGTCGCCTTCGGGTACCGACAGGAGTGTGACGTTGCGGTGTTGCCCGAGATCGAAACTGGCCGGGCAGACCAGGTTGCCGACGTTCTCGATGAAAAGGATATCGACCTCGTCCAGATCCAGACGATGCAAGGCATCGTGCACCATATGGGCATCCAGATGGCAGGCACTGCCCGTGGAGATCTGCACCGCCGGTACGCCCTTGGCGCGGATGCGCTCGGCGTCGTTCTCGGTCTCCAGATCACCCTCGATCACGGCGATCCGCATCTCGCCGGCCAGGGCGTCAATGGTCTGCTCCAGGAGACTGGTCTTGCCGGCGCCGGGCGAGGACATCAGATTGAGGGCCAGCACCGCGTGACGGTCGAAATGCTCGCGGTTGTGGGCGGCCTCGTGATCGTTCTCGGATAGCAGCGCCTGGAGCACGCTGATCGCGGCGCGTCCGTCGGCGGTCCTGGCATGCTTGCCGTCGGCTTTGACCAGATGCTCGTTGCCGGGGGTGATGTTGCAGCCGCAGGTGTCACACATGGGGATCTCTCCATCGGTCACAGCCCCGCCGGGGACCGGGGGGCCGGGGGCATCGGGATCTCGCCGTGACGCGAGGCCGAATGCCGGACTGGTGGCGCATCGCCGCTCCCGGTGTGCGCATGCCCTGAGTTTACGCCACTGAGCAGGGAAGAGTTAAGCCGTTAAGCGGCCGTCTAATCGGGGATTGTCAGCTCCAGGTTAGCCAACAGCAGCTCATCGCCGCTGACCAGTCGGGTCTTGTAGCTGCCGCAGTCGCCGCACAGCAGTCGGTTCGGGGTCGCCGGGGTTTCGGCACCGCAGTCGTTGCAGGCAACCCGAACCTCGGCCGTTTCGATGAGCAGCTCGGCGGACTCGGCAAGTGTACCGGCCGCGGCGAGCGGAAAGGCATGCTGGAGGAGCAGACCCTCCACACCCGCGAGTGGACCGACCCGGAGCACAATACGCTCGACCCGGCTCGCCCCGTGCTCGGCCGCGATCCGCTCGACCTGATCGAGCAGAGCCTGACAGATGGAAAGCTCGTGCATGAATTTAGCCGCCCAGATAGGTGTAGCCGTAGAGCCCGGCCTTGAGCTCGACGAAGAATTGCTCGCGGGTCGCTCGCTCCAACCCGGCCGCGTCCAGCTTACGCCGATAGTGCGCGAGCAGCGTCCGCGGCTCGAAATGGACATAGCTCAACAGCTCGTCGGTCGAGTCGCCGCGCTCGGCATCAACGAGGCGGTAGCCGTTCGCCGCATTCGGATCCAGCTCCACATTGACCGCATCCGTGTCGCCGAATAGGTTATGGATGTCGCCCAGGATCTCCTGATAGGCACCCACCATGAAAAAACCGAGCAGATAGACGCCGTCCAAACCGGCACCGGCATGCACCGGCAGGCTCGCCTCCACGCCGCCCTCGTCGACGTACTGATCGATGCAGCCGTCCGAGTCGCAGGTGAGGTCGTGGACCATGGCGCGTGCGAGCGGCAACTCGTCGAGGCGTTGGATCGGCACGATCGGAAAGATCTGATCGAGCGCCCAGACGTCCGGCATCGACTGGAACAGCGAGAAGTTACAGAAGAGCTTCTCGGCCAGCAGCGCATTGAGCTCGTCGGCCAGCTCGCGGTGACGGCGAATCGCCGGGTCCAGGCGCTTTGCCAGGCGCCGGCACAGCGCGAAGAACAGCTCCTCGGCGCGGGCCCGTCCGCCCAGATCCAGACGATCCTCTGCGAAGCGCGCCAGGGCGGTGGCCATCAACTCGCGCGCCTGCGAATAGACCTCTTGGGGCGACGCCTCCTCGACTGCCCGAAGCTGGTCGGCCAGGGCATCGAGCAAGGGGTCGCCTTCGTTGACTTTGGCGACGACGCCCTGGCCGCCGGCTTCCTCGCGATCGATCACGTTGGTGATCAACACGGCATGATGGGCCGTGAGCGCCCGACCGGACTCGCTCAACAGATCGGGCTCGGGAAGTCCGCGGCGCCGGCATTCGGCCGCGACGCTGCCCACGATCGCCTCGGCATACCCCTTGAAGCTGTAATTCACCGAGCAGTAATGACGGGTGCCGGTCCCTTCATAATCCACCCCGAGCCCGCCGCCCACGTCGATGATGTCGATCGGCGCGCCGAGACGGCGCAGCTCGGCATAGAAGCGCACCAGCTCCGAGACCCCGGCGCGAATATCCTGAAGATTGGGGATCTGCGATCCGAGGTGGGCATGCAGCAGATTCAGCCAGTGGAGCCGCCCCGCGGACTGGAGTGTCTGAACCAGATCCAGGATTTGATTGGCCGAAAGCCCGAACTTGGCCTTCTCCCCGCCGCTGCTCTGCCAGTTTCCCGCTGCCGCCGCGGCGAGCCGTACCCGCACCCCGAGCAGTGGCTCGATCCCGAGACGGTCGGCTTCCTCCAAGAGGATCGCGACCTCTGAGGGCTTTTCGATCACGATCTGAACGCGCATCCCGAGGCGCCGTCCGATCAGGGCGAGTCGGATGTATTCGCGATCCTTGTAGCCGTTGCAGACCACCAGACCGTCGGGCGGCGAGAGGGCGAGGACCGCCATCAGCTCGGGCTTGCTGCCGGCCTCCAGGCCGGCATGTCCGGAGCGCAGGATCTCGCGCACCACACCGGCCTGCTGGTTGACCTTGATCGGATAGACGGGCTGGTAGCGCCCGGCGTAGCCGCAGGCTGCGCCGGCGTCCGCGAAGGCCTGGTGGAGCGCACGCACGCGATGGCTCAGAATATCGTTGAAGCGCACCAACACCGGCAGCGACAGGCCCTCGGCATCGAGCTGATCGGCCAGGACGGCGAGATCGATCCGGGTGGGACCCCGCGGGTCCGGCTGCGCATACAGATGCCCGGCTGTATTGATGCCGAAGTAGCCCTCGCCCCAGCGGTCGATGGCGTAGATCCGGTTACAGCGTTGCACGCCTTGATCCATGGGAGAGGTCTCGTGTTGTGATATCGATTGATGAATTCGCAGGACCGCAGGCCGCCTGGTTGCCGTCACCTGCCGCGGGTCGTCCAACTGTGGGCGCGACAGCGACCGATGCGCGGTCTCTAGCGCGCATTGTATCGAGCAATTGAGGCGTTGAAGCGATGAGAGACGGATCCTCGCGTTCCCACCGCTGGCTGGTTTGGCTGCCGATCCCGATCGGGCTGGCACTGATTGCCGCCGCCTGGATCTGGTGGGCCGAAGGTCACCCGCGCGAGGAACGGCGCTTACGGATATTGGTCCATGATCAGCTCGATCAGTGGTTCCCTGAGGCGATGATGCCCGCAGAGGGCTGGCACGGTCTGATCCCGCGCATTCAGGTTTCCGCGGACGCGGGCGGTCGCATCCGGCCTCGTATCCTCCTGGTGCATGGTCTCGATGAGCCCGGCGACATCTGGGACGACCTGATCGCCGCACTCGGCCCGGCCGGGTTTGAGGTCTGGGAGTTTCGCTATCCGAACGACCAAGGTATCGACCGCAGTACAGATTTGCTTGCCGGACTCTGGCCGAGCCTCGGCTCGGATCGCCCGGTCGTTCTGATCGGACACAGTATGGGCGGATTGGTGATCCGCGATTTCGTCTCACGCTGGCGCCATCCAGTGGATGCGTCGGCGCGCGTGGAGGGGGCCGCCATCAACGGCGTCATCCTCGTCGGCACGCCGAATCAGGGTTCGGACTGGGCGCGCCTGCGCATCTGGCTGGAACTGCGAGACCACTTGGCGATGGGGCCAGAGCGCCGCTTTTCACTCTTTGCCGGATTGCGCGACGGGACGGGGGAAGCCAAGATCGATCTGCGTCCCGGTAGCGATTTTCTCGTTGATCTCAATGGCCGAGCCTGGAATGAGTCGATCGGCATCCGGCTGATCGGCGGCCTCTTGACCGAACCCCCCGCAACGATGCTGGACAGCCTGTCTGCGATCGCAAGTGACGTCGGATCAAGCGACCTTGGTGAAGCACTTCGGAGCTGGTGGGCGGGCATCGGCGCGGACCTCGGTGACGGGGTTGTCCCGGTTACCTCGCTCCGGTTTCCCGGCGCGCCGCCGCCGATCCTGGTCAGCGCCTCGCACCGCGGCATGCTCGCCCGGTTTCTGCCCAGCCAGCCCGAGCCGCCTGCGATCCCTTACATTCTCGCCATGCTCGACGACTGGGTCGAGACCGGGGCTCACTGATCTGGTTTACTGTACGGGCTAACAGGCCCGGCAGGCGCGCCATCGATGTTCGCGCTGCACAACCGCGCGACCATCGCACGGGCGTTGCCGATGGGTTTTAACGGGTTTCCCGTTTGACGGCCGGCCAGGTGGCACCCACAGCGCTGCGGTAATCCCCCGGCCAGATCTCGAATCCGTCCGTATGCTCCCACTGCCCGAAGCGTTCCTCGAAGACCTCGACCCGGCCCTCGCCGCCGGTGCCCAGCCCGATCAGAATCTGCCCCGGACGGTCGTCCGCAGCGCGATGGACAGTCGGTCGCGTCTCCCCGTTCGCTCGTTGATGCTCGGGCCAGTCGATCGAACCGGTACCGAGCGATGTTGCCGCTGAATTGCGGTAATTGAAGACCTCGAACAGTCCCTGACCGCCCGAACCCAGTCCGAGAACGATCTCGGCCTGACCATCGCCGTCCAGATCACCCAGAGCCGGCCAGGTTGCGCCGATCCCGAGCGCGTAATCCGCCCAGGACACCGCGCCCGTGCTCACCTCGTCCTCGATCAGAAGACGGTCGGCAAGCGCCGCGCGCGACGCCGGCTCTTCGAACCCTGAAATGTCCAGGCCGTGCTTGACGAAGAAGACTCCGCCCGGCATTGCCGTCGTCTCGTCGGACGGCGCATTCGCTTCACCGGCGCGGCTTGCGCGCGGCTCGACATTGCCGAGGCCGACAACCAGCTCGGCGCGCCCGTTGCCGTCGAGATCACCGAGTGCCGGACGGGTCTCGCCGCTGGCCGCGTTGTATTCGGGCCAGTCGACCGAGGTCCAGCCCAACGGCATCAGACCGGCATCGGCATAGCGGAAGACCTGCATCATGCCGCCACCGCCGTTGCCCAGGCCGATGACGATCTCGTCCTGGCCATCGCCGTTAAGATCCCCGATTGCCGGGTGGGTCTCGCCATTGGTGGTGTTGTATTCCTTCCAGCCCACGCGACCCCAGGCCAGATGGCTCAGGTCGTTGTCGAGGAGGCGGAACCAGCCGCCGGATCGACTGCCCCGGGTCGGGCCAAAACCGAGGACGACTTCATCGCGCCGGTCACCATCGATATCGCCGGTGGCGATCCTGACCTCGCCGGAGTCGCCGCCGTACTCGGAGGCCGAGACCTTCATGCGCTGCTCCTGGAGGAGGGTTGCATTGGCGACTTCGATCCAGCCGACATCGGTCGGAGAGGGTCCTCCCATGCCGAACAGGTAGCGGAACGCCCCGGATGTGACTTCAGGCGTGTAACCAGAATCACGACCCTCCAGGTCATAGGCCGTCACCGTAAAGTAGTAGACCGTATCGGGCTCGAGACCGGCGACCTGGTAGCTCGTTTGATTGCCGACATCAATGGCCTCGGGATAGCTGCCCGTTTCCGTCCCGTAATGAATTCGGTAGCCGGCGACCCGTGCGTCATTGACGGCGGGCCACTCCAAATCGTACGCCAGCGGATCGGAACAGGCTTGGCCGAAGACCAGTGCCAGGCCGCAGAACAAGCCGATAGACCTTGTCTGAAACATCTTCCCGATCATCGCGGTACTCCTTTGTTATCGTCGTTGACTCATCACAAACAGGAGGCCAGGTGCATTGTCTCAAGGATTCATTTTCAGACTTTTGCTCAATGCTTTCAGATCGGGCATCTCTCCCAGTACCGGAACCTCCAGATAGCGAGCGACCTAGTGTGCTGACCGGAACGAGTTATCCAGCAAGTCGACGATGCCGATGTCCAACATCATGCTCAGAAAAGACAGCACAAATAGTATCGAAGCCGGAATGAGTCGCTGCGGATTCCAGTGCGTCGCAAATGCCGTGACGCGGGTCTGACCAGTCGGTTCGAGGCGCCAGCTCGGATCAAGCGTTCCGGCTGCCGCGGCCCGCACAGCGCCGTCCGACACCCGGTTCATCAGTCTTTTCGTATAGAAGGCAACGAAGCGTTGACCCAGCTCACCGTCATCGCCCTGGTAGTAGAGGGTGATGATGGCATCCTCTGTCTTATCCAGGTGCATCGAGTCGTTGACGAGACGCGGCAGATCACTTTGATTCAACGCGGCCCACGCCGTTTCGAGATGCAGCCGACGCTCAAGTTGATCAATCGCGAACGCATCTAAGAACAAACCCTCGGGTGACGCAGTGAGTGCGGACAACGACAGGGTCCGAACCGGGTGATCGGCGGCGGCGACCGGCACATCTCCCTGATAGGCGAAATCCTGTGTCACAACCAAGGTATCTTTGTTCAAGGCGGCGAACAGCAAATACAGGATCATCGGCACGAGTGCCAGGATCAGCCAGTGATAATGCCGGCGTAAAGCCTGCCAATAGCGTTTCAGATAAAAAATCATGATGTGTAGTCCGTCCCCGGAGGGGTGGCCCTGCCGGTCAACTCATGCGTCCGCATGCGGCTGGCGTCGATTGACAACCATTCCTAATACGTTGGATCCGGTGGTTTGGATCGTCTTGTAGGCACGCTTGACTTGCTGGCGGGGTGTGACATCGCTCAGTACGACCATCGTGACGCCATCGACCATACTCGACAGCATGACTGGATCCATCATCATGCGGTTCGTCGGGAAGACCGAAGCGGCATCGACGATCACCAGATCATAGGCTTCCCGCGCGCCGGCGATGAGTCGGCGTGCCATCTCAGGGCCCTTGGTCGAGACGCCGTCCGGCCGGTCGTGATCGATCGGCGCACAGATCAGATCCGGCTCACCGGGCGCACCGGGATGGACCAGATCGGCGACAGGCGCCGTCATGATCGTCTCGATCGGATCGCGCAGCGCGCAGCGCGCAGCGCGCAGCCGAAAAAACGATGTAAGGACGGTCGATACCAGTTCAGATCGATCGCCACAACGCGACGGTCGCCGACGCTGGCTGCCGCCGTGGCCAAGCCGGCGACCAGCAGACTTTTACCTTCACGTTGTTGCGCACTCGTGACCAGCATGGCCCCGGGGCGCACCTTGTGTAAGGCGAAATCGATCGCCAGCACCATTCTTCTGGTTTCGGCAATCTGAGCGAGCGTCTGTCGCTGCCGTTGCTCGTTCCGGGAGCTATCGTTCATTCCACCACCTGACCAAGTAACTACTCCCAGCGTGCGGCGCGCCATGCTGCGCGCCAGTGTTCCGGCACAGACTCGCCGCACGACCTCTCTGTCCGTCCACGAACTGGACCGCGAGCATTCCGGCTCTGTCAGCCTTGATGCTGATCACGAGAGTCCAGACCACATCTTTTGAAACCATAGTCGAACTCGCGTGCAGATTCAGTGAATCCGCGTGCAGACACATTACGGGCACAAAAAAGCGGTTCTCCGATACCTTGGCTTGAGCGTGATGAGTTACTCATGTGTGCCCGGCGTACGCCGTTGTTGCCCAACCGCGGGGTCTGACCTGCTTCGGTGGCGAATCCACTGGATCCCGCGAGGCGACGCCCCCGCTGTGCGGTCCACGGACTCCATCGCAATGCTGCGATCCGTCCTACCCGACCACCCGACGCCAATAGCTCGTGCGCCAGTAGTAGAGCACCGTGGTGTCGGGCCAGGGATAGGAGTCGGCATAGCCGGTCCCGCGCCTGGGCTGTTCGATGTTGTCGCGAGACGGGTCGATGGGGCGCCAGCCTTCGTCGATGGTTTCGCCGTCGACGGGTGCGCGGGTATTGCCACGGTTGCGGCGTTCCGAAGCGCCGTAGTCCCGAAAATTCTGTTGTGCCTCGAGCAGGCTGACGGTGTTGCTGCTGCCGGGCATTTGGGCGAAACGAAGCTGGCTCAGATCATCCTCCCATCCGCAGATCGGACAGATCTGATGAAATCCGGGCTCATGGTCGTGCACCCGGTGGCCGCAGCAGGGGCAAGGAAATTTGGTGTAGGCGTTCAAGGCGACCTCCGTCCGATGCAGGTTAAGGCCAGCGATCTGCAATCAGTCATCAAATCGCTCCGGCGTCACAAGAGCTTGCTCCCAAATGAAAAAGGGGCGCTAGAGCGCCCCTTCGTTTGCTTCCAACCCTCGGATCGGCGCCTAAGCCCTGCCCGAAGTGACACACACTGTTTTCAATCAGCCGGCGATCCTCCATCGACCAAGAGACTTCCGCATCGAAGCGGTCCAAGACGCCGATCCGTCAACATCCAAAAACCATCCTAAACCGCGTCCGCTCCGACGCTCACGGATGTCTCGAGACCAAGCCCCAAGCGAAAACAGCGCATATCACACCGAGACGCGGTTTAGTTGACCTTAGGCTCGAGCTCGCCCTTGGCATAGCGGTCGGTCATGGCCTCCAGAGACATCGGCGTGATCTTGCTGGCATTGCCGGCGGTACCGAAGGATTCGTAGCGCGCCTTGCAGATGCCCTTCATGGCCTTGGTGGCGGCGATGAAGTATTTGCGCGGATCGAATTCCTTGGGGTTTTCGGCCAGGAATTTGCGAATGGCGCCGGTGGAGGACATACGCAGGTCGGTGTCGATGTTGACCTTGCGCACGCCGTTCTTGATGCCCTCGACGATCTCCTCGACCGGCACGCCGTAGGTCTCGCCCATGTCGCCGCCGTACTGGTTGATGATGGCCAACCAGTCCTGCGGAACGGAGGACGAGCCGTGCATCACCAGATGGGTGTTGGGGATGCGCTTGTGGATCTCGCGCACGCGCTCGATGGCGAGGATGTCGCCGGTGGGCGGACGGGTGAACTTGTAGGCACCGTGCGAGGTACCGATGGCGATGGCAAGCGCGTCCACACCGGTCTTCTTCACGAAGTCCGCGGCCTCTTCCGGATCGGTCAAGAGCTGGCTGTGATCGAGCGTGCCCTCGGCGCCGATGCCGTCTTCCTCGCCGGCCTGTCCGGTCTCGAGCGAGCCCAGGCAACCCAGCTCGCCCTCGACCGAGACGCCGCAGGCATGGGCCATCTCGACGACGCGACGGGTGACGTCGACGTTGTACTCATAGGAGGTCGGGGTCTTGCCGTCTTCGCCGAGCGAGCCGTCCATCATCACGGACGAGAAACCGAGCTGGATGGAGCGCTGGCAGACCGCAGGCGAGGTGCCGTGGTCCTGATGCATGCACACCGGGATGTGCGGCCATTCCTCGATGGCGGCCAGGATCAGGTGGCGCAGGAAGGGGGCGCCGGCATACTTACGCGCACCGGCGGAGGCCTGCACGATCACGGGGGAATCCGTCTCGTCGGCGGCCTCCATGATGGCGCGCATCTGCTCGAGGTTGTTGACGTTGTAGGCGGGAACGCCGTACTGGTGCTCGGCGGCATGGTCGAGCAATTGACGCAGCGAAATCAGGGCCATGTGGATTCTCCTCGTATCGGACTGACAGCTAAAAACGGGCGGGCAAGCAGCAAGGATCGCTGGCTCAGTCTTTCGTCAGGAGCTTGTGCTCGCCGACCCGCATGATTTTCAGAATGTTCGTTTGACCTTCGACCCCCGAGCGATCGCCCTTGGTGATGATCACCAGGTCGCCGTCGCGGACCGTCCCGCGTCGCATCAGCTCGTCGATGACCTCGCGATTCACCTCGTGGATGTCCGTGCTGGCTACGTCGAAGCTTACCGGATAGACACCGCGAAACACCCTGACTTTTCGTCGGGTTGGGGCGGATCGCGTGATGGCGTAGATCGGGATCCCGGAGCGGATGCGCGACATCCATTTTACGGTCGAGCCGGTCTCGGTCAGGGCGGCGATCGCCTTCACGCCCAGGTGGTTGGCCGTGTACATGGCGGCCATGGCGATGGCCTCGTCGACGCGACCGAAGACCGAATCGATGCGGTGTCCCGAGCGCGTAACATGCTTTTCGGCTTCCAGACAGATGCGGTCGAGCGCCTCGACCACCTTGGCCGGGTTCTTCCCGATCGAGCTTTCGGCCGAGAGCATGACCGCATCCGTGCCGTCGAGCACGGCGTTGGCCACGTCGAAGACCTCGGCCCGAGTCGGGATGGGGTTTTCGATCATGGACTGCATCATCTGGGTCGCAGTGATGACGACGCTGTTGAGCTCGCGAGCGCGGTTGATCAGGTTCTTCTGCGCGGCCGGAAGCTCTGCATCGCCGATCTCCACGCCCAGGTCACCACGCGCGACCATGATGACGTCCGCCGCGTTGATGATGTCGTCGATCGCCCGGAGCGACTCGGCGCGCTCGATCTTGGCGACGATGCCGCCGTGACCGCCGGCCTCGTAGAAGAGCTCGCGAGCGAGCCGGACATCATCGCCGTTGCGCACGAAGGAGACGGCCAGATAGTCCGCGTCGATCTCGGCCGCAAAGCGGATGTCTTCTTGATCCTTCTCGGTCAAGGCCGGGGCCGACAGACCGCCGCCCTTCTTGTTGATGCCTTTGTTGTTGGATAAGGCACCGCCGACGACCACCTTGCAGTCGATCCGCCCGCCGTTCACCGTTTCCACCCACAGCTCGATCGCGCCGTCGTCGAGCAGGAGCGTGTCGCCGTGCCGGACATCCTCGACCAGCTCGGGGTAGGTGGTCCCGACCCGATTGCGGTCGCCGGCATCCAGAGGACAGTCGGCGTCGATCGCAAAACCCTCGCCCCGCACAAGCAGGATCGGACCCTCGGCGAACTTGCCGATACGGATCTTGGGTCCCTGCAGATCCATGAGCACTGCGATCTCGCGCCCGGCCGCGGCCGCACGCTCGCGGATCCGCTCGGCTCGCTCGCGATGCCGGTCGTGGGTGTCATGGGATAGGTTGAGGCGAACGACGTCCACCCCGGCGGCGATGATCTCGTCCATTACCGGGACCGGGTCGGTCGCGGGGCCGAGCGTGGCAACGATCTTCGTGCGTCTTGGCATGTATAGCCTCCAGCCGTCTGCCTCCGGCCTCCAGCCCTGGCTTCCGAGCAAATCGCCGGAGGCTGGTGGCCGGGGGCTGGAGGCTGGTTGCGCTGATCAGTCCTTCGCCCGGGCCTCGAGCATCGCCACTGCAGGCAGCGTCTTGCCTTCGAGGTATTCGAGGAAGGCGCCTCCGGCGGTGGAGATGTAGGAGACCTTGTCGTAGATATCGTACTTCTGGATGGCCGCGATGGTGTCGCCGCCGCCGGCCAGGCTGAAGCCCGGTGCCTCGGCGATGGCCATCGAGACCGTCTTGGTACCGCCGCCGAACTGATCGAACTCGAACACGCCGACCGGGCCGTTCCAGACGATGGTCCCCGCCTTGGCGATGACCTCGGCCAGCTCTTGGGCGGACTTGGGTCCGATGTCGAAGATCATGTCGTCTTCGGCAACATCGGCGGCATCCTTGGTGACTGCCGGCTCGTTTTCGTCGAACTTCTTGCCGCAAACCACGTCCACCGCGATCGGGATACTCGCGCCGCGCGCCGTCATCTTCTCCATCAACGCCTTGGCGACGGGAATCAGGTCATGCTCGCACAGCGACTTGCCGACCGGAAACCCGGCTGCGGCGAGGAAGGTGTTGGCGATACCGCCGCCGACCACGAGCTGATCGACCTTCTCGGACAGGGCCTCCAGCACGGTCAGCTTGGTGGAGACCTTGGATCCGCCGACGATGGCGACCATCGGGCGAGCCGGAGCGGCGAGTGCCTTCTGAAGTGCGTCGAGCTCTTCGGCGAGCAGCAGTCCGGCGCAGGCGACCGGTGCCTGTTGGCCGACGCCG
>JBGSKP010000599.1:0-3577 GCA_041741175.1 Thiocapsa sp.
CGTCGAGCCGGTCGACGACGACCGGGCTGCCGGAGCGCACCCGCGGGGCCAAATAGGGAAAGCGCGCTTCGGCCACCGGGGAGGGGACCGGGTCGATGCCGGGTAAGGCCCAGGAATGGGTCGTCGTGAGCTGGCCGGGATCCCTGTCGTAGCGACCCAGCGTGCTGCGGTCCACGCCGAGAAACAGGACCATCCGTCGCAGGGCATCCACGATCAGGTCGTCGAGCGCATCCGGATCGACGTTGACGAAGGATGCCGTCAGATCGGCGAGGAGATCCTCGAAACCATTTTCCTCGGCCGGACCAGCCCTTTCGGGATGAGCCGAATCGACGGGCTTGTGCGTGCGTCGTGGACGGGTCGGAGTGTGCATTACGCCGAAAGCGGTTCCTGCATCAGATGTTGCACCAGTGTACTCGTGTTGCGCCGAATCACGATATGTCGGCGGTTGCGATATATCGTGAGCCTGATAACGCCATGTCGTCAGAGCCTGGGCCTAGAAACCGATTCAGGTCGGTCTCTAAATCGAATGGAACGTTACTATTAGAATTTATAACAGTTGGTTAGGATAATACCGTGCAAATTTCTAAGGATTGGTCCGATCTGTGATTGAGTGCAGCGCATGACGATTCGGATCGCACGCCTGGATACCCCCGAAGGAGGCTGCGTCAAGGTCGACGGTTGGCTTGGCGCAGACGGGCTCGCGGAGTTGGAGCGTGTTTGCGGCGAGTCACCGTCGCGGCTGACCCTGGACCTCAACGATCTCCGCCAAGCGGACGAGACGGCGGTCAGGTTCCTCCGGCGACTGGTGGTGGATGGGGCGCGTCTCATCAACTGCTCGCCCTATTTCGCCCTGCTGCTGTATAGGCCGACGGTCTCGAATCGTCATGGTGCATCTTCAAATTATTAATCTCCGAGGAGAGACAGACCGATGCAACTTATCAGTACCCAACCCGATCGTTACGGCGGGCTCGCCGGCCTCCAAAAGCCCGGTGCGCTCGCTCTGATCCTCTGCGGTGCCGTCGCGCTCGGCGGACAGGCCGCCGCCGCGGACAAGCCCAACATCCTGGTCATCTGGGGTGACGACGTCGGCCAGTCCAACGTCAGCGCCTACAGCAACGGGTTGATGGGATATCGCACCCCGAATATCGACCGCATCGCGAACGAGGGTATTCTCTTCACTGATTATTACGGAGAGCAGTCCTGCACGGCGGGACGCTCCTCGTTCATCATGGGTCAAAGCGTCTTCCGGACCGGCCTGTCCAAGGTCGGACTTCCGGGCGCCAAGGAAGGGATGATGGTCGAAGATCCGACGATCGCTGTGCTTCTAAAAGATCAGGGTTATGCGACCGGTCAGTTCGGCAAGAATCACCTCGGCGATCGGGATGAGCACCTTCCCAGCAATCACGGCTTCGACGAGTTCTTCGGCAATCTCTATCACCTCAATGCCGAGGAAGAACCCGAGAACGCCGATTATCCGGCCGATCTGACGCTTCCCGACGGTCGAACCTTCAGAGAGACCTTCGGGCCGCGTGGCGTGGTCAAGTCATCCGCCGACGGTAAGATCGAAGACACCGGTCCCCTCACCAAGAAGCGCATGGAGACGGTCGACGACGAGACGGCCGCTGCCGCAATCGATTTCATCCGGCGACAGACCGCAGCCGGCACGCCCTGGTTTGTCTGGTGGAGCGGCACCCGGATGCATTTCCGCACCCATGTCAGTCCAGAGAAGATGGCCGAAATCAAGAAGATCTATCCGAACGCGGACGAGTACACCGCCGGGATGATCGAGCACGACATGCATATCGGCCAGTTCCTTGCCGCGCTCGACGAGCTGGGTATCGCCGACAACACCATCGTCCACTACTCCACCGACAACGGCCCGCACATGAACACCTGGCCGGATGCGGCCATGACGCCGTTCCGCGGTGAGAAGAACACCAACTGGGAAGGCGGTTGGCGCGTTCCTGCCGCGGTGCGTTGGCCGGGCGTGGTCGAGCCGGGCAGCGTCAGTAACGGGATCGTCCATCACATGGACTGGTTGCCGACCTTCGTCGCTGCCGCCGGCAAGCCGGATGTGAAGGAGGATCTGCTCGATGGCTATCGCTCCTCCGCCCTCGGTCGCGACTACAAAATCCATCTTGACGGTTACGACCTGACCGAGCATCTCAAAGACCCGCAGGTTACCCCGAGTCCACGCAAGGAGATTTTCTACTTCTCCGATGATGGTGATCTGACCGCACTGCGTTATGGGGATTGGAAGATCATCTTCATGGAGCAGCGTGTCGAGGGGACCCTGCAAGCCTGGGCCGAACCATTCGTACCCCTTCGCGTCCCGCTGATCTTCAACCTGCGGCGCGATCCCTACGAGCGTGCGCAGAAAACCTCCAACACCTACTACGACTGGATGATCGATCGTGCCTATATGCTGGTGCCGGCGCAGGCTTATGTGGGCGGATTCCTATCGACCTTCGCTGAGTTTCCCCCGCGCCAGAAGGCGGCGAGCTTCTCGCTCGAAAAGGTCATGGAGAAGCTGAGCGGGCCGGGCGAACACTGAGGAATCGCGTGTTCGGATGATTGCGGCGGGGTGCCTGGCAGCAGGTACCCCGCCGTTTGGTAACGCATTCCATCCAACCATTCGGAGCCCCATGACATGCGGTATCGGACGACCATCCCAGCGATCCTGCTGATCGGTTGGATCGCGACCGTTTCGGCGGAGTCCGACTCACTGCCGTCCTGGCAGGATGGGCCGGCCAAGGCATCCATCATCGCGTTCGTGACCGATGTCACCAGCGCCGACGGGCCGAATCTTGTTGCCCCTGCCCAGCGCATCGCCGTCTTCGATAATGACGGCACCCTTTGGGTGGAGCAGCCCTTCTATACCCAGCTCGCGTTTGTCCTGGACCGGATCGATGAGCTCGCGCCGGAGCATCCCGAATGGAAGGACGAGCAGCCGTTCAGGGCTGCATTGGAAAGGAACATGGCCGTCCTCGGCGACGCCGGCATGGATGGACTCATGCAGCTGTTGATGGCGACCCATTCGGGCATGACCAGCGATCGGTTCGAGATGATCGTGAGCGACTGGCTCGGTACCGCTCAGCACCCGCGCTTTGAAAGGCCCTATACCGAGTTGGTCTACCAGCCCATGATCGAGCTTCTCGCCTACTTGCGTGCCAACGGGTTCAAGACCTTCATCGTCTCCGGAGGCGGGGCAGACTTCGTGCGCCCTTGGGCCGAGTCGGTCTACGGGATTCCGCCGGAGCAGGTGATCGGCTCCCAGATCGCGCTGCGTTTCGAGCTTCAAGACGGCAAGCCGGTCCTCGTGCGCGAGTCCGAGATCGCCTTCATCGACGACAAAGCCGGCAAGCCGGTGGGCATCCAGCGCTACATCGGTCGCCGCCCGATCCTGGCCTTCGGCAACTCGGACGGCGATCTGCAAACAGCAATTCCCGCCGAAAAATCTTTCCTTTCGGCAACAGCGGGTTAGCTTGGGCTCAAAAAAAGTTCTTCGTAAACTTTCGGTGAGGAATCAGTATACTGCCGTGCAAGTCTAAGGTTGCGAGGCAGATTCCCGTGAGCG
>JBGSKP010000600.1:0-36553 GCA_041741175.1 Thiocapsa sp.
CCGGGCCGAGACGCCCGGCGCGTCCGGCCCGCTGGTCGGCAGAGGCGCGAGAGATCGGCTCGGTCACCAGACGGGTCAGGCCGGAGCCTGGATCGAAGCGTGGTTTGCGGGTCAAGCCGCTGTCGATCACGACCTGAATGCCGGGGATCGTCAGACTGGTCTCGGCGATGTCGGTCGAGACCAGCACGCGTCGGATACTCCCGTCACCAGGGACCAAGGCGTTCTCTTGCTCATCCGTCGGTAGGCTGCCGTGCAGGGGCAGGATGCGGATCCCCTCTCCCATCTGCTCGTTGAGTCGGGCGATACAGCGGTTGATCTCGCCCGTGCCGGGCAGGAAAACCAGAATGTCGCCGGTATGGCGGGTCAGGGCCGAGCGGACGGCCGAGACGACGGCGTCGACCGGATCGGCGTAGCCTGGAGGCGCGCGGCCTGCATTGGATCTGGCCGGGTTGGTGCTCAAGGCGCGCTCGGCATACTGGATCTCGACGGGAAACCGGCGACCTTCGCCGCGGATGATTGCCGCAGGCTTCAGTGTTTGGCCGAGGTGCCGGGCGAGTGATTCGGCCTCCAGCGTTGCCGACATGATCAATAGCCGCAGGTCCGGCCGCAGCCCGTCCACGAGGTCAAGCGCGAGCGCAAGTCCCAGGTCGGATTGGAGGCTGCGCTCATGAAACTCGTCGAAGATGAGGAGTCCGACACCCTCAAGCGTCGGGTCGGACTGGATGCGTCGCG
Organism: Thiocapsa sp.; assembly: GCA_041741175.1. Taxonomy (GTDB): domain Bacteria; phylum Pseudomonadota; class Gammaproteobacteria; order Chromatiales; family Chromatiaceae; genus Thiocapsa. Next base: position 733 of record JBGSKP010000600.1, read on the forward strand.
TCAGGATGCCCTCGGTGATCACCTCGATCCGGCTGCGCGGGCCGATCCTGCGCTCGAAGCGGATCTGATAGCCAATGCGTTCGCCGAGCGCTTCGCCCAGGAGTGCCGCCATGCGTGCAGCGACCATGCGCGCGGCAGGTCGCCGCGGCTGCAGCATGAGGATGCGGCCGGTGCCCAGCCAGTCCTCATGGAGCAGGGCGATCGGTACCCCGGTCGATTTGCCCGAGCCGGTCGGCGCCTGCAGGATGACATGACCACGCCGCAGCGCCGCGCGCAGAGCGTTCAGCCGATCCTCGATCGGCAGCGGCCGAGGCGACTCTTTGGCTGGATGAGAGGTTGGACACCTCATCGCGCAGATGCCCCGGGCGCCGACTCGGCGCAGGACAGAGGCTCGTCATGCTTGCGTCGTGGCGTGGGCTCGACGTCCGGCGGACGGCTCCGGGCGCATTGCTGGGGGCGCATTGCTGGGCTGTGCGTGTCATCTGCGGTCACGCCGACTCTTCGCCTTCGGGCAGTGGATGGCATTGATCAGCGGGATCGGCGTGCTGGCGATGCTGCCGATTGCCCCGGTGCGGAGACGGAGAGGAACCTAAGCGCAGTTCAAGCTGGACCAGTTCGAATCCGGCCCCGATCTGAATCCGGGTCCGTCTTGAATCCGGAATGGAGCCGCCGATGGCGGCTCGATACCGGTTTATTCCGCGGCAGCGGCTTCTTCGACAACTGGCTCCGCGGCAGGCTTAGGGCGCAGACGCGTAACGAGCTGCTCATCGAGGAGCACCTTCTCCTTCTCTTCGCCGTGCAGCCACAGCTTCGACTTGGCCCGCACGGCGTAGCGCCCGGACTTTTTCTTGAAGATACGGTACTGCGCGGTCTTCTTGACCTCGTTCATAACACTTCTCTCTTATGGGCAATAGTGGGCATTGGCAGTGGTGGGCTCGGCCGACGCCGGGCGGACTCAAAGCGATCGGTCATCAATTCTACGGTGATTTCCGGAAACGGAACCTCCGGCGTGTCGGGGCGAATTCATTCGCCCCAACGGTCCATACCAGCTCAGTTCATACCAGTCTTCCGGGTACGCGCAGTCGGGATGCCTGTTCTCGGATATCGCCTAACCGCATTATTTCATGCATTGCGCGACGTGCGTGAGGAATTGTGGAGTCGGTCAGTCGTCGTGGTCGATGTCGCGGATCTGCTCCGGTTGGTCGTCTTCGCGCTCGATCTCGACGCGAAACTGCGCGATCAGCGCAGCCATGGCCGCCAACGCTGCAAACACCGGGGCGAGCAAGGTCAAGAGTGCGGCGACACCGACCCCCGCAGTCAGCGGGATCTCCACCAATGCCTCTCCGCTCGGGCGGCGGATGATCAGCCGGCGAACATTGCCTTCGTGGATCAGCTCCTGCACCTTAGCCACCAGCGCGTTACCGGGGACGCTGATTTCCTCGGTCGCGCGGCGCCCGCTTCGGTTTCTCGGTGTGTCGTCTCGCATGGTCCAGGCTCCGGGGTGGCTCGTTCGCGCGCATCCTAACGGGTTCGGGCCGGTCAGTCACTCGTTAAAGGATCCTGGGCCGATGCCCATTCCGATGCCGGCGTGGCGAGGAAGTCTGCCAGTTGCCTCGCGTACTCGGGCTGGCTGGCGAGGAAGCCACTGTTATGGTCTCCGCGAAGATCGACGAAGCGCTTCGGCTGCGGTGCGGCGTCGAACAACCGACGACCGAGTGCGTAAGGCACGATCTCGTCGTCCGGACTGTGCATGACCAACAGGGGTGCGGTTATCTGCGCCAGGCTCGCGGCGGCATTGAAGTCGAAGCGTCGGTACAGCATCCGGTGAAGACCGGGATACAGATGGCGCGCCATGTCGCGTGCCGAGCTAAATCCCGACTCCAGAATGATGCCGCCCGGCTGAACGCGCGAAGCGAGGTCTGCGGCCATGCTCGCGCCGAGCGAGCGGCCGAACAGAATGATTCGATCGGGCGCAATTCCGCGGCCATCGACAAGATAATTCCAGGCGGCCAGAGCGTCCAGAGACAGGCCTGCCTCGCTCGGGTGGCCGGCGCTGCGGCCGTAGCCGCGATAGTCGATGATCAGGATGGAGAGACCCAGCCGGTTGAAGATCGCAATCGAGTCGCCGCGATGGCTGATATTGCCCGCGTTGCCGTGGAAGAAGAGCAGCGTTTGTGTCGCCTGCGGATGCGGGATGAACCAGCCGTGGCTCTTAACCCCGTCCGCAGCCGTCAGCTCGACATCTTCAAACGGCAGTCCCCAATCCAGCGGCGTCGCCTGCAGCGTGCGCGTCGGGTAGAACACCATGCCGGGCTGTAGAAACCACATCAAGGCATTGAGCAACAGAAGCGCGAGCGCGAGCGTGGCGATGAGGGGGACGAGTGTCTGCAAGGGTTGACGGCGTCCGGGCATGGTTTGGTAGCGCGTTGATACTTTGGCGGGTTGTGTCCTTGGCCCCGAGCCTGCTGGCTAAGCTTTAGCGGCCTATCGTCGCGACCATCTCCGCCATGCTGTCGCTCAAGGTCCGCTGCGGTTCAAAGCCGAGCTCATGCCGGATGGCGTCGCCATCGTAGAGCGCCGAGCCGATCAGCTTGTCCAGGATCTCCGAGTCGAGCGGCAGGCGTCGTCTCAACAGGCGCTCAGCGCCATCCCCGAGGCGTGCGGCAAGATTCAGCACACCAATGGGCAGACTCCATCTTGGCACCGGGTGGCCAAGCGCGTTCAGGATCAGGTCATAGATCTGGCGGGTACTATACGGCACGCCGTCGGTCACGACATAGGCCCGGCCCCGTGCGCGTGGATCGCTGGCGCAGCGTAGTGTCGCTTCGACGAGATCGTCACGATGAATCATGGACCGCCCCTTACCCGATTCCGGCAAGGGTGGAAACCAGCCGGCACGAACCGCGCGGATCATCAGTTCCAGATAGCCTTTGGGGTGAGGTCCGTAGACCAGGGCAGGGCGGATAACCACCGGATGCGGGACGGCGTCGCCGGTGAGTACCGCCTGCTCGGCGGCGCGCTTGGAGCGTCCATAAGCCGTGTCCGGCGTCCATGCCGGTTCGGGATCGCCGGAGACCTCGCCGTCTTCGGCAATGGCCTTCACGCTACTGAAATAGACAAAGCTGCGCACCCCGGCTGCGCGCGCGGCTGCAAGCAGATCCAGTGTGCTCTGCACATTGGCGATCCGGTAGGCGTCTTCCCCCTCGCCGTGTTCGGCGACGGCATGGGCCTTGCCGGCCAGGTGAAAGATGCAGTCGACCCCGGCGAGCAGATCCGGCGGGATGGGTTGAACGCCTAGATCAATCTGGACGGCCTCGTCCCAGGGTCCCTGTGCAGGGCGGCGCATCAACGTCCGCACGCCCCAACCGGTCGATTTGAGTCGGTCACACAGGCTCGGTCCGATAAAACCGGATGCGCCGGTGACCAGCGCGGTAGGTTGCATGCTGAGCGACTCCTGATTCAATGCGTGGGTGACGAATAACCGCTGCAACGCGCCGCTTGACGATGTTGGGCAGCGGGTTCGAGATCTGGTGCATCAGATCTTCGAGACGTTCGAGATTCGCATCCTCAAAGGGGTAGTCGGGGCGGACCATCTGAACATTCTGGTCTCGGTGCTGCCCTATGTAGCGCCGAGCGGGACGATGCGTCGGATCTCGAACGTTCCTTGACCTCGTGTAGCTCTTTCCCTCAGTGGGCTCCTGACAGCGCGATCTGCTCGAAGGCTGTAAAAAAGCAACCGTGACCTGGCTGCTGCCGGACCTGTGTAGCGAGAAAATGGCCCCACCGAAGCGCTAGCGCTCCGCGAGCGATGGTAGCCGATTTCCAACCCGGCCTGTTCGACGGCGAGCGGGTACGTCCGCAACGGCGTACAAAACCCGCTGTGCCGCCCGACTTGACTATCGGATGGCTCAACCCCGAAAACAGATGACGCTAACGGTACTTGCCCCTTAATATACGGAACTTTCCGTTCGCTGCTTTGCTTGTTCCGCGAACTTCTCTTCAGCTTAAGTCACAATTGCAATGAATCCGCACCAGGAACACCCGGCGACTCCCCGCGCGCTCGTCTTCAGCCTCTGGCAAAATCGTGGCCTGATCAACCAGCTCGTTCGACGCGAAGTAATCGGGCGCTATCGTGGCTCGGTCCTCGGCGTTGCATGGTCTTTCTTCAATCCGGTGCTGATGCTACTCGTCTATACATTCGTCTTTTCCTTCGTCTTTAAGAACCGATGGGGCGGTAACGTCGGCGACAGTCATGCAAATTTCGCCGTGATTCTATTTGTTGGCCTCATTGTCCACGGGCTATTCGCGGAGGTTGCTAATCGGGCCCCAGCACTGATCCTCAGCAATGTCAGTTATGTGAAGCGTGTCGTCTTTCCGCTGGAGGTGCTGCCGTGGGTAGTCATGGGATCGGCACTGTTTCACGCGTTAATCAGTCTTATCGTCCTCATCTTGGCCCAGTTGCTCATTAGCCACGAACTCAGTTGGACAATGATCCTGTTCCCCATCATTCTTGCGCCGCTCGTTTTATCGATCATGGGTATCGCTTGGTTTCTGTCGGCAATTGGCGTTTATGTTCGCGACGTCGGTCAGACCATCGGCATTGTGACTACGGTAATGTTGTTTTTGGCGCCGATTTTCTACCCGATCTCAGTTCTACCCAATCGCCTACAGGTGCTCTTTTATTTAAATCCGATCACATTCGTGATTGAGGAAGGCCGAAAAGTCCTACTCTTTGGACATCTACCGAATTGGTGGGGCTGGCTCCTTTACACGGCTGTGAGTATCGGTGTAGCCGTTGCGGGGTTTTGGTGGTTCCAGAAGACCCGAAAGGGATTTGCCGATGTCGTGTAGACCAAACGCGATCCACGTCAGAAGTTCGAACGAACGCTTGCACTCGATTCGGGTGGATAGATGCTGGATCGCCCAATGCCGGTGCACTCGGCGACACGGCGTCCGGTGCGATGGTGGGATTGACTCTGTGATGTCGCCGAGCCACGAGGATTTCTTGCGTGCGCCGTTGTTGGTGAAGAGTGCAACGTGTATTGGGGTGTTGGGTGCTAATGTGCCACGGCAACGACGGAGTCTGCTTCCCCATGACTGAGTTCTCCCCGCACGGCCGCGGGTTTCACTGTGAACGTTGTTACGTTTGCGGTGGGGTGTCCTGCTGCACCTCTTTTGTCACGGGCTTTTCCGGCCGTGCCCAGGCAGGGCAATGTCGGTTCTAAAGACCGCTATTTTTAGGGCATTGATGAGAGTCGCCAGGCTAGTCAGGGGCGTCGTTTACCGATTGCTTGTCGCCGTGGCACTTCAGTCGCGTCGACGTGGCCAAGAGGTTTTTGCGCTTCAGGCACTGGGATATGCTGAGATGATATCCGGTGATCCGCTTGCCTTTGTGTTGGGCGGGCAGCTCTACAGGATGTTCGATGCCACCTATTATCGTGACACCAATCCCGATCTCGCTTCTGATGTCGAACCCCTTCTGCATTATCTCAATGTTGGGGCATGGGAGGGGCGGAATCCCAATGCGCTGTTCGACAGCGACTATTATCTCCGCAATAACCCGGATGTCGCGACTGCGCGGATAAACCCGCTCATTCACTTTGTTGAGAAGGGCGGGGTGGAACTACGCAATCCCAGTCGCGATTTCGACACGAAAACTTACGTGCTTTTCAATCCAGCAGCAAATGGCCCGAACACGAATCCATTGTTGCACTATATCGAAACTAACGCCGCTAATTTACCAGCCTTACGGGACGCGTTAGACCAGCGGCGGATCGATTCAGCTTTGGGGTTAGACGCATCCCTTGTGGCTCCGCTGCGCCTGGTAGTAGGAATTGTCTTGTACAACACGCGCGAAGAGGATATCGCCGAGTTAATCGATTCGATTCGGCTCAGTGCGGCTCCTCTCCCCGATGGCGTGATCGTGAATATCCGGTTGCTGGATAACAGTGCAAAGCCTATCAACTCGGCGCTCTTGCCAGAGGGTATCGAGTACACACACGTGGGGAAAAACTTAGGATTCGGTAGGGGGCATAATATCTTGCTGACCGATGCCTTCAGGGACGGAGATGTCGGCTACTATCTCGGGGTGAATCCGGACGGGCGCCTGCACCCCTTATGCCTGACGAACCTGCTGAGGATGGCAGAGGCAGAAAAAGGCAGTGAAGGCCCGATCAGTTTGCTGGAGGCCATTCAGTTTCCCGAAGAACACCCGAAGTGGTTTAATCCCTCTACCCTCGAGACGTCTTGGGTCTCCGGCGCATGTTTTCTGATGCCACGGGTCATCTTTTATGCCACGCAGGGTTTTGACGAAAGTCTGTTTCTCTATTGCGAGGACGTGGATCTATCCTGGCGCGCCAGACAGACCGGATTTCGCTGCCGCATCTGCCCAACCGCTATTTTTCTCCACGACGTATCCGATCGGGAGCAGGAGCCATGGCGGGCTAAGGAAACGCTTTTGGCAGGACGTTACCTAGCCCGAAAATGGGGCTCCCCCGCCTTTCGCGCGCACGTCGAGCACTTGCTCGTCACAAACGGCCTCATTAGCGATCTCTCTGAATTGCCGGACCTTGACCATGTCGCGGTGATTGATGCGCCGGACAGCATCCCAGACTTCGGGCATGATTTCAGCTTCGCTCAGCCCCGCTGGTAACCCGGCCGATCATGCCTTTCGATACCCCGACCATCGATATCATCGTCCGTTTCCACGATCCGGAGAAGTGCGAAACCCTGTCGCGTGCGTTGTTCTCGATTTACGGCCAGACCTATGAGGCGGTTCAGCCGCTGCTGATACTTCAGGATTTTTCGCCCGAACAGGTCATGGAGGTAGAGCGAATGATCGACGGCTTTGCCTGGAATAGAAAGCGTCGCAGACCCCTTGTCCGGAACTACATGTCAGAGGGTGTGGGCGATCACCGCTCAGCTCTGCTCAACGAAGGCCTGAGGTCGGGTCGTGGCCGCTATATCGCCATACTGGACTACGACGATGTTGTTTACCGGCATGCTTATGGACATCTGATTCGCCGTCTCGACGCGTCAAACGCAGCGATCGCCTTCGGGCGGATCGCGGTCAAGCATGTCTATCCGTTAGGGCGGTATGAGTACGTCCAGTCGACGACGCGGAACAGTTTCGAAGGCGACGGTTTGGGTGATCTTCTGCGGAGTAACTTTTGCCCGATCCACAGTTTCGTTCTCGATAGGTCCAAAATCGCGGACGAAGATCTCTACTTCGACGAGACCATGATCCGGATGGAAGATTATGACTTTCTGCTCCGTACATGCGTCAAGTATCCTTCTGATTTCAGTGGACTGTCACGTTATGTCGGCATTTATTATTGGCGGATCGACGGGTCCAATACCATAGAGCCCTATCATCAGACCAGGGACGCCCAAAATGATTGGGATGCGGCACGGGAACGGATTGATGCTTTAAAACTGCGTTTGGGGATCGGCGCCGAGACTTCTGGAGTTGTCGAGTAGGCACTGGCGGAAGGTCAGCATTTGATCGCTGGCCCGTTTCAGACCCGGGTTGTTGGGCTTACAATTGCCGGCTCCTGACTGTTGACATCACGTGAATTATTTTCTATCGTCGCGGTCAACTATAAACCCCGCGTCATCTGACTGACCGAAACCCGCTGAAGGCGAGAAGTGGACTTAACTCAAACGGTTGCGCCGATCCAAACCGAAGAAACACCTGACAGCCGTGGCGGCCGCGACCGCGCGTGTGGTGCGGTTTACCCAGCGTAGTTGGGGGTCAGGGCCTGCGCACGCAGAGTCCGTGGTGACGTTTATGAGGTGTCGGTTCGCAGCGTTTCGACTCCTTTTCGCTAAGCAGTTCAATGTCTGGACAGAGTCTGAACGATTCGCGTGCGCGCTCTGAAAATTCGAAGCTGGCTGTTCGACGGTCTTCTTAAAAACATCAGGGTGCAGTTAAATCTCACCTCATACCATTTTAATGGGAACGTAAACGATGCTCCGATCCGATATCATCGCGCTTTTCGCTCTTGGAATGTCTGTACTCACTTTGGCCGCTCTTGGTTACTTGATACTGCGGATCCCATCGCCCCCTCAATCTGTCGTGCAAACGCACGCGGTCGATAGCCTACCACAGCGGGAAGATCGGAGCGACCTTGAGGTTGCTATCACAGTGCTGCGGAATGAACTCTCCGGCGTGCGCCGGGAACTCCAAAAGATGCAGAACAAGGATCGGGAGGTGTCACCGAATCCCGGCATTTCTCCCAATATACAGGACCCGCAGGAATGGCTGTCCCAATGGCTTGAGGCGCCGTTGGAGGACGATCACGTGGCAGCTCAAATCATTGCGTACACTGAAGAGTTGGGCGAGAGTGATTGGGGTCGCGGCGCTGCTCGTTCCATCGAAGAAGCCGCTGCGGCCAATCCGATATTGAGTCGAGCCGGGGCCGCGTTCGTCGCTGACTGTCGGGAAACGGCCTGTCGAGTCGCGTGGTCACCGCCAGACCTGGCAGAGTTGCCCGAAGCTGAGCAGGCCGACGCGATGGCTTTCGCGCGTTACGAACTCATCGCGCTTGTGGCACAAGCCGCCAGCGACGTCGGACCGATGGCTGTGGAATGGGTCCCCGGCGGCGATAGCTCGGAACTTACGGTTCATTTTCAACGCGGCGTTGTTCAGTAACCTCGGGTTGATCAGCCCTACCGGAGCAGTTCGAATCGGACTTTCCTTAACGATGCTGTCTTAGCATCGAGATTTGACCGTCTGTCGATAACTGGAAACTACCCCTGATACCAAAAACCGTGAGGCACGACAATGAAGCTCAAATACGCTGGGATCCGTTATGAACTGCCGCGCCGATTGGCTGCTCTCACCGCCACAACAGCACTCGCCGGCGCGGTCTTTTTGCCCACCCAAGCAGAGGCGGATGCCTGGTACAGCATCCATCCCGCCGATTGTCAAGCGCCTTTCCTGAGTCAGGCTGGCCCGATGCGCTGGCATGAGCACTACTTGTTTAATCCCAAGGATAACGGGGTTACCTATGTAGTCTGTCCAGTGACTATTGATGCCTTCCCTGCCGACTTTTCCCCAGGTTTCTCTACCTATGTTTTCGCCGCCGGTGCAGTCGGGACCGGGGCATCCACAGACGTTCCTCAATGCTTTTTAGCGGCAGCCGGTCGAAATAATCTCGCTATGGACAGTTTCGTCGATGTACCAGGCGGCGCGCAAACTTTTGTTGCCCCGTTAGTAACAACCCCCCAACCTCCACGTTGGTCAGCTGCTGCCTTTGTAAATAACGATGCGATCCGTACTGCGACAGCATCTGATCGGTTCGATCGCAATCATGCCATTTTCTGCAGGCTCCCGCCGGGCTACGGGATCTCATTGTTAGGCCTTTATGTCCAATAGGACCGGCCGCTTGATTTGGCACGAATAGTGGTAGATGATTTTGTCGTGTCCTCGGGCAGGTGCAAGGACGCGCCAGGAAAAACGGATCTCTCTGGATTCGGGGCCCCCATAACTCTATGGTTTCCCTACTACCACCGCAGCAAGAATTAGCCGCACGCCGTCAAATCGCTTACTGAATTATAGTTTGCCTAAGCCGGCAAGGGTGGCCGCTCCAGCCCGACCAAAGTATTCTGTCCACTCGCGCTGGACTAGGGGTGTGTCCCGCTCCGGCGCATCGTCATCGACCGTCCCCACTCTAGAGCGGCTGACGTTCACCGCGTCGTGAAAACTGGCTCTTGTCCAAAACGCATTTTGCCGTGCATGACCATCTCAATTGCTTCCGCTCAACATACTGACGGCCGAACCATCGTTGCTCATCGTTGACCTGCTAGAAGGAAGCGCTTTTCGGCAACGCGATACCAAATCTGTCCGGCCTGAGGCACCTGGCCATCCGTCGCGCCGATAGTCTTTCCTATCACTCCAACCGGTTCGTACTCGATCGCTTCGTCGTAAACCATCCTGAGTCGCCGAGACATCGTTCGCTGATATAATTGCGCGGCGCCTAAGTTCGCGCCAAGGGGTGCTTTGCACTTAGAGATGCTGATGTTCGCTTCACCGGCCATGCATTCTATTGACAGTAAGAGTCGATAGTCGGAGTCTTTCTCCAACGACGCCCCAAAGCCCTTCGCTTCAACCTACGTCGGTCGACGATCCATAAGTGATAAGAAATGAACGATAACTCGTTATATAGGCCCGACATAGATGGATTGCGGGCAATTGCGGTGATGTCTGTGCTCCTGTACCACTCAGGCTTTGGCGCTCTGAGTGGCGGCTTTGTTGGAGTAGACGTTTTCTTTGTGATCAGTGGATACCTGATCACCCGCCTACTGCATAGCGAGGTCAGGCGAACAGGATCAATTGACTTTTACGGTTTTTATCTGCGTCGCCTAAGGCGGATATTCCCGGCGCTCATCTTCACGCTTGGAGGTGCATCCGTCGCCGCAATTTTCATATTGACACCCCAGCGTCTTGAGCAATACGGGGGCTCGTTGCTGCATGCGATGCTTTCTGCTTCCAACATCTTCTTCTTTTTTGAAAGCGGTTACTTCGACACGGACTCTGCACTAAAGCCTCTATTACATACGTGGTCTCTCGGTGTGGAGGAACAATTCTATATCCTTTGGCCTTTTGTGATTCTCCTGTTTGCTGCATCAAATCGACGTTTGTACTTAGCCATTACCCTACTGGGCCTCATCACTCTGATTTTAGCCGCCGGCCTAATCGGAACTTACCCATCCGCAGTTTTTTTTCTTGTTCCATTCAGGGTGTTTGAATTTGCAATTGGAGCGGTTCTAGTCACAGTCGAAAGGAATCGATCCAAAAATCTGATGATTTCGAACGCACTGTTTTCGATTGGCCTTAGTTTGATGTTAGTCGCAATCTTATCATACGATGAACACACACAGTTCCCTGGGCTCAGCGCGCTTGTGCCCTGCATAGGTGCAGCACTCTGCATCTACTCACCAGGCCATGGTGTATTCGGTCGAGTCTTGAGCAACAAGCCGGTCGTGTGGGTCGGTTTGATCAGTTACTCGCTGTACTTGACTCATTGGCCGATCATCGTTTTCTACAAGTACACTCTAGGCATTCAAGAGTTGACGCCGGTTGAATCTGTCTCTATTGTTTTAGCGTCATTTGTCGCTGCCATCTTAATGTACAGGTTTATTGAAAAGCCGTTCCGGAAGTCTGGGACTGAAAACCGACGTTTCCTTTTGGTGATTACAATCGCTTCTCTCCTGATCACCTATATCGGAGCATCATTGTGGGCTTCAGATGGTTGGGTCTGGCGCCCATGGATCAACAACAGCATCTCAGTAGATGCGATCAATAAAGGAAAGGAACTTCGATCAAAAGATCGACAGTTGCAATGCGTTCGCAAGGGTTGGGATTCGTGTGACGATCTCGCTAACGACCAGGTAAATGCTTTGATTGTCGGTGACAGCCACGCTCTGGATGGTCTGAACGCCTTTACGAGGATATTTCCGTCACATAACTTTTCGATGTCAACCCTAGGTGGGTGTCCACCATACCATGAGATTGAGAAACTCACGTTACCGACCCACCCGGATCTTGATAAGTGCAAAGGAATTAATGTCGAACGGTATGATGTGGGGTATCTCAAGAGATACGACTACATTGTCATTAGCGTGTTATTTGGCTGGTATAGTCCGGATCACCTCCGCGAATACCTGAGATTTCTCAATGATGCAGGAATCTCCAAGGTGATCATTATTGGCGGATATCTGTCGATGACAGAGGATCTTCCCGAACTCATTAACAAGCATGGATTCGATCGCAGTTTATTGAACGAGTTTATTTCAGGGTCAGTTGTGGACGACCAGGCATTGATTAAAGAGGTTCGAGATCTTGGCTATTTTTTTCTAAGCAAGTTCGACGCATTCTGTGAGCAAGGCGACTGTGAGCTGTTCGATGAGGACATGATACCCTTTTCTTATGATCAGCATCATCTGTCATATGAGTTTGCTCAACGTGTTGCCATTAAGCGCCAACGCGAGGTTTCCTCATATCTTGGCGATGTATTAACCAAACCGCGCAGCGCGCCAGGTGACTCTGCCGAGCTTCGTCTCGGTGATTGGGGTCCGAGGGGCACTCAGGCCGGCGTCATCCCGAACCTCCAGCCCGACGGCGGCATGGGAATCTGGATCAAACTGTCCGGGGCCTACGAGTCACGTGACGTTGAAGTCTGGTTTAATGGCAAGCCTGCGATCAAGACAGTTGTTCAAGACGAGCTGATTACCGCCTCGGTGAGTCCATCTGAGGTTAACTCGAAAGGGAGTAAGCCCATCGTCATCAAGACCCCTCAAGGGATTGACCTCAAGGATGTCGGGTTCTTCGTTGTATCGGACTAACCAAGAACTATGGCCGACCGCCCCTTGTTCTCATTCTGTACATCAAGCGGACGGCCGTCGCCTGAAGATCCCGCGGGATGTCATGCCCCAGCAAATCGGGGCGGTGCGTACCAGGATGTCTCGTGAACCGCGGGCGCGGCAACGGGATTTCTGCCAAGACCGGACCGGGAGCCTCCTCGAACTCCTTTATCCCATGGCAAAAAAAGGAACCTGTCTAAGCTTTGAATCCACGTACAATCAGATTCTTACCGAAGTAATGTCCCAAAATCCAATCTAATCGTCGACTCACTGGAAAAATAAGGCGATCATAAGCGATTAATGCACGTCGATTGATGTCACCGGCATCGTTTCCAGCGAGCTTAAACACCAGGGAAGCGAAGAAACCCAGACAGTCGGCATATCGTGCGTAACTGATCTCCAGCCCCGCGGCCTCAACCTTCGATACCAGATCGCGTCGCCTATACCGGCGAACATGTCCGACCTTACGATCCATACTAGAATAAAGCATTGGGAACGCCGGTACATAGATAAGAACTTGGCCGCCAAACCGGAGCTTGCGCTTGAACTGAGTAATAATTTCTTGGTCATCCTCGATGTGCTCGAGTACGTTGAATGTGTAAATGAAATCGACACTCTCGTCGGGAATGTCATCCAGGTGATGGAATACAAGTAGTCCGAGTTCTGAAATCGACGAGGCTTGATGTTGATCCGGCTCAACACAGAGCACCCTGTGTCCCTCAACCGTCAACAGGCGAGCGAAGGTTCCGATGCCAGCGCCAAAGTCGACAACACAAGCTGGCGACTGAATCGTCTCCCTGACCAGATCGCCGAGGAAGCTATTGTAATTAGCTGCCTCGGCCATGACTTCGAGATTATCGGTGCCGGAATAATCGAACGCGCTCATATCGAGGTTACCTTATCTCTGGCGAATACCCAGTAACGGGATCCTGTGAAGTTGAATACCAAGCCAACAGCGGCACCTGCAGCGAGTGGAACTACCGGGTAGAAACGAAGCGGCGGAATCCACTCGATGAGAACCGAGAATACCGCGAGATTCAACAGCGCCCCGCCCGTTTGAACCAATAAATATCTTACGTACTCAGCGGAGCGGCTTCTGGGTGATAAAGCTTGCCTCTGAAAGACGAACGTTCGATTCAAGAACCAAGTGGCTAGGGTTGCAGCGGAAAACGAGATAACCCGCGACTCGTAGATGTTAACGCCTAATACCTGCGACAAAATAGTTAGGATTGATGCATCGACGACAAAACCAGCCCCGCCAACTGCGGCGAACCCGACGATTATCGCTCTAGAATTGGCCTCCGGCGGATCGTTGCTCATGTCAGGTTAGGAGCCTGGCGGAGGAGGTTGGATTCGAAGGCAAGTCGCTCATGGTAAGCGACTGAATCTAAAACGAGTCCAACTGAGAGCACAAGCATGGCAAGGATCTCAAATGCTGATGCTAGAATCGCTAAAGGAACATGTTCAATGTAACGGATCGTTAACCAGTCATGGAAAACCGGTAAACTCGCAAAAAGTCCAAGCGTCGCGAATAGCACCGAAACTACGGAAAAGAATAATAGCGGACGGTAATATCGTAACACCTGTGTGATCGCAAACAATACGCGGGTTCCATCGGCAATTGTGCTGAGCTTAGAGTGGCTGCCTGGCGGACGGTCAACGTAGGCTACGGGCAGTTCGAGAATTCTGAAGCGACGATACAGTGCGTGCATGGTCATGTCGATCTCGATTTGGAAGCCTTCGACTAGAATTGGGTAGTTTTTGACAAATCTCCTGCTTAAGGCCCTGTAGCCACTCATGATGTCGACCAGACGCGCGTCGAACAAGTAATTCACTAACGATTGTACAAGCCAGTTACCCAATTCGTGGAAGGCGCGCCGATTCTGGCGCGCGTAATGTCCGTCGGAGAGGCGATCTCCGACTACCATGTCGGCTTGTCCCGCTAAAATCGGCTTGATGAGATCTGGTGCCCTGTCGGCGGGATAGGTGAGGTCTGCATCAGCGAGAAGATAGATATCCGCCTCAATGTCATGGAATGCTCTGCGTAACGCGTTACCTTTGCCGAGCCTCGGCTCGTCGATCACCGCGCCGCGGTTGTTCAGTGACTGGAGCGTCTCAATCGCAAGTTCACGCGTGCGATCTGTTGAATTGTTGTTAATAATAAAAATATCCGCAGTCGGCAAAGCGCGCGAAAAACCGAGAATTGTCTGTGAAATCGTCGATTCTTCGTTATATGCCGGCAAGATGACAGCCATCGAGACTGTGTTCATGACAGTGGGGTCCTTAACGGTAAGGGGCGAACCTAGGATCTGTCTAGCGGCTTATTAAGATTCGGGTTAGGGGGGTGTGACATGACTACCGGCTACCTGGGAGTCATGCCATGGCACTCCGGATTTACTGGAAGTCATTTTCCCGTCCCAAGAAGCTGCAGATCTATCGGAGTGGTCGAGGGAGCGCTAGATCGGATGGAAAAAAAAGCTGGGACGCGGTCGCGTTGATAGTAGATCTCAAGTACGTTGGTTCGGTTCGGATCTGACTCTTTTAGCTCGGCCATGAATCGGGGAATATCATCGGAATGCCAAAAGGAAATCTTCAGGTTAGGGTAATCTGCCACGTATCGGCTGATGTCTTGCGGATCGTCGGGAACCGCATATGGGACTCGGTTGGCGGTGATAAGTGCAAACGGGATGGAAAAGCCCCAGTCCGGAAAGACATGTAGCGTTTCATAGGGATCAGAAAGCGCAGTTTCAGCAAGGAGAGTCATTGCGTTACTGAATTTTCCAACACCACCTGTTGCCTCCAGATGGGAGGAGAAAACTCGTTGGTGGTTAATGTTGAGAGCGATCAAGACCAATGCAACGGTTATCATGATGAACTGGACCGGGATGGCGCGGCGTAATATGGGAATCTCCAATCGTTTGGTGCGTCCGAAAGCGATAAATGCGATTAAATATGCGATCGGGACAAGGACAACGAAGTGGTGTACCCACAGTCGACTTCCTAGGAGCGATGCGACAAACAGATAGATGAGCGGTAAAAGTATGAGGTAGAAAGGGAGGAGAATGGCTCCGTGTCCACCCGGATTGGTCCGGAGGCTCCGGGCGACGCCTAGAACTGCGAGTCCGAGTACCAGGGAAATCTTGATTGCGGCTCCCGACACCGGGAGAGTTTTCTGGAATATCATCAACTCGTTTCCGCCATTATTCAGGGCAAGTAGCGCGTGGCGAAACGTGATGCGAATCGCATCTAGATAGCCGAGGTCTGAAGAGAGGGGCGCGAGTGTATGAGTTGTGGTTCTGATCCAGGCGAGCATCGGGCCCAGCCCTTGAAGTGCCAAGGCCGCTGAAGCATATCCGGCGAAATAGGGTAGGGATCCGACGGCCAGACCGGTTATGAACCAAGTCAGCCCGACGAGCCTCCCTTTGGTGCGACTTTGAAACGCGATCAGCATGAGCGCCGGTAAAAAAAAGAGGAAGACAAAGTAGCTGTAGAAGGCTAGGCCAAAAAACATTCCCGCGAGAGACAGACGACGGTAGGGAAGTCCATTCGGTACGGCGGGCTCATGTTGGCGGGGGCTGCCGGACATCAACAGGATGCAGAGAAAGAGCCAGACAACGCCGCTGAGAATGATGTAGAACTGCGTACGAAACGAGGCTTGAAAAGCAAGGTCGGTGACGAGCACGAGGCTACCGAGCAATCCCACTGTGCGGCTCGCCGTGGCGCGGACGACGATGAGGTAGAACAGTATTGCGATCGCGGCGCCAAATAATCCATGGGCGGCTCTGGCAGATACGACGCTTGGTCCGAGAACGGAGAATACCGGGAGGGCAACATAATAATTCTGGACCCCGTGGTAGAGACTCCCGAGTATCGGAAACCACTGGGTTGGCAGGGTCCATACGGGGTTTGTCAGACCGGGATTTAAGGCTATCGCGGCGAGATAATCGGGGTTGACCGCGTCCATGTACAGACCAGGAAGGTGAGCATTTGCCAGAATCCCGATCCAGAAAACGATCTGAATAATGACGATGATCGCAAGATCAGTTATTACCCGATTGGGCTTATCCGGAAAAAAAACACCTGTGAAAGGGGGCGTTGTCATGCATCGATTCCAAAATTGAGAAACATGGTGTCGCGAAAGACTCTTGAAAATATAACTGGAAAGTCGAGTGGTTCTCAAGCCCTATACACATACCCATCGATTGCCCCTCAGCTAGCGCACAGGCCGGCTGCAGCAGTGCTGACACAGAATATCGATTCCGGCCGATAACTATGCCTTTTTTATAACAAGCTGTTGGCGTATTACAAAAGAGTCATTCATAAACTTCCGCCTCTGTATCAAGATCCTGGCGCCCATGTTTTATCTTGCGAGGTGGGTGCCGATGATGACATTCGTTTGACGCAAGCAGCTCAGCAAGCAATGGTTGCTGACGGCGGCGCATCTGCAGTTTGCTCAGATCCCCGACTCACACGCCAAGCCGAGTGCGCTGGTCGTTCATTTGATGTCTGGGCGGGGAGTTGTTTGGGCCGGCTGAAGGATCCCCTCGCTGCTGCGGTTCGAGCATGATTACCGGGACAAGAGACGACGCGGGCTAATGTGCTCAAGCATCTGATGACTGGCGCTTCTGATAGATCAGGTTCAACAGCGTTGCTGTCAGCTTTTCCAGGACGCTCCGATGTCCGCCAGAAACAAGATCTGTGGCGAACTACGCCACCGCTTGAATCGGTGCAAAATTCTGAGATGAGACGGACTGTATCGCTCCAGCAGCGTGTCGCCGCAGTGTGCGCTTGGCAAGGATACCCTATTGGCCGCATGCCGTGACCGGCTGTGCCGACGTGGGGTGTTTTAGGCTGAAAAGAGTGCCAACCGTTGCCATATCGCATCCCGGCGATGAAGGGATTGGCTTGCGCGTACTTCGTCCCCCGTCGTCCGCTCTGCACTCAACAGCGTTTACGTTGCTTGTGCGGAAACTGCGGGCCACAAAGGAGTAGGGCTGCAACGTGGCTTAACGTGTTGCGAGAATTTGAAGTTGCTCGCCACCCAGATAGCCTAACTCTTTGGACCAGTAAAGGAGGACCTTTGCCTGAGAAAAGCCCACCTGACGAAGTGTGTCAAGAAGGTCCCAGCCAAAATGATAGAAGCAAAGACAGCCCGCGTTGCTTAGCGGATCGCCATGAAACTCGGGAGCATGAAGATGCTCAATGTCTCCTGCTGCGGATAGGCGTGCACGGACGAGGGTTTGTTCGGCCGAAACCACAAATGGGACGCTCAGCAGCAGGCATCCGCCTGGTTTTAGACAGCGGTGACATTCCCGAAGCGCCTTTTCCGGGTCAGGGATGTGTTCAAGTACGTCGAAAGAGATGATATGGTCGAAATATGAGTCCGAAAAAGTCAGGCGAGTGAGACTCTCATTTCTTACACCCTGTGGCGTCATCTGACCGAAAGGAATTTGTTCACCAAGGTACTCGCTACCGAAGATATTGTTGTAGTGACTTTCGAGCCACCGGTACATCGGGGTTGTCTGTTCAGTAATGTAAATCCGGTCAGTCAGGTGGGGATTGCAAAAAAGATCGAATAACTGAATCGATGCCCTCAGACGATTATTGAGACCGCAGGCGCATATTAAGCTCTCCCTCCAGTTCGGGGTACGACGACCAGAAGCCTCACTACCGTACTGATAATCGACGGCGAATTCTTGTGGCCGGCGACAGGGATAGCAGTAACCGGTCACCGTGAAAGGCTCGCTGTCTTTTAAGAGGCTCATTTCAGCCTCCGCTCTCGTTTTTAGCAGCTGCTGGTTAAGCGCGCAGTGTTGTAGATAATCTTGATAGGACGATAACGCGGTAACTTTGAGGGAATCAGGACGCGCAAAGCGAACCCGTCCCATAAGATCACGGAGCAGTTTCGTCGCGTTGCGCGTGCTGAAGGCTGTTGACACTATGGCCACGTTGGTGCTCCAGAACAAAGAAAATTTGGTTATGGTTTCTCGACATTTGCATACGTTGCTATCGAGATCAGTCAAGTGTGCATAGATGCCATTTTAGACACACGTCCGGAAAACATGATAGCGGCTTCGTGCTCTCCGAGAACCAGGAGCGGATGCCGGTGTCCGGAAACGAACATCCCTGAGTAGCGGGCGCCTACATGGGAACGGGCAATCCTAATTCCGCTAACAACTCGACCAACTTGATGCGATTTGTGTTGAGTGAAAATTCGCGCTCGACCAGTTCCAATCCTCCGTCAGACAGACGTTGCCAAAGGTCGGGGTCTTGGTAAATTCGGACGACGGCGTCAGCGAATGCGGCAGGTTCTTCCTCCACAAGTACTCCACACTCATGTCCGAGGCTCAGACCTTCGGCTGCGATAGGAGTGGCGACGCATGGGACTCCGAAGCCAAGACTCGTGACTACTTTACCTTTCTGCCCAGCGCCGTAGCGCAGCGGTGCCACAGAAAGACGCGCCCGCGCGAAAACCGGCTGGAGATTCTCGACGAAGCCGAGTATCTCAACATCAGCCCGTGCCAAGTTCTCGACATCGGATACGATATTGCTACCGATGATGGAAAGCTTGGCACCAGGGAGTTGGGGGCGAATAAGCGGCCAAATCTCATCGCAGAACCAAACGATGGCGTCAACGTTGGGTGGGTGACGAAATCCGCCGACGAAGACAATGCCGTCGCGATCCAGTAGGCTCCCGCAGCGGCCTGGAGTCTCGCGTAGTATCGGAATGACTCGGACGCGGGCATCCGGCATTTCCTGAGCCAATAGCGACTGTTCGAAGGGGCTGACTACGATAGTTGTGTCGGCTACCGAGATCACGGCGAGCTCGTGGCGCTTTGTTTGCGTAGCCTCCGGGCTTGTCGACGCCCCGGTATGCAGCTTTGCTTGACGCTCTTCTCGAAGGAAATGTAGGTCGACGGTATTAAAGATAACCGCCGCTTGCGGACAACACTCTTTGACCTTTGCGATGAGCGGGTAGGCGACGACCACACGAACCAGCATTACAGCGTGGAACTCGGATCCTCGGGTATCAAGCACCTCGTCCACGGAACCGACGTGAGGGCGATACAAACACTCAACACCCAGGGATTGAAGAGCAGTTGTATACGCGCCGCGGTGAATGAGCTCATAAGCCGGAACAAAGGTCACTCTGTAACCAAAGCCGGTTAAGATGCGAAGGTAATTCCACATGTCAAGCGATCCGGAATCTTGATCCGGAGTTGGCGTACAGGCGTCAATCACCAGAATCCTGGCGAGAATGTTTCTGTCAGCAGATAAGCGGGGCGGCTGAGTTAAATGATCTCCATGGGACGCCAGCTCGATATTCCATTTATCACGGAAGCGCTGTTGATTGCGGATCTGGTACGCCTTTATACCGCTCGCTAGATCTGTACCCGATGTGATGCCTTCGTAATGAATGATCGCCGACAGCGGTTGGTAAATGACACGCAAACCTTTGGCCCTGACGGCGAATGCCAGATCAGTGTCCTCATAATAGGCTGGGGCGTAACGCTCATCGAAACCGCCAATCTCGTCAAAAAGATCTCGGCGAATAAGGATGGCTGCGCCAGAGCAGTAGTCTACATCACGTAAGAAATTGAATTCCGGGGAGCTCGGATCGGCCATACGCCCCCAGTTCCAGCCGCTCCCATCTGACCAGATGATCCCGCCGGCCTCCTGCAGGCGCCCGTTCGGGTAGATCAGCTTGCTGCCGACCAATCCGGTCTTGGGGACGTTCTCGAAGGTCTTCAGCAGGTGATCCAGCCAGCCTTCGGTGACCACCGTATCGTTATTCAGAAAAAACAGGAAGTGGCCCTTTGCTTCACGAGCGCCACGGTTACATGACCCGATGAACCCAAGATTCGTCTCGTTACGAAGATAACGGATGTCCTGTCTGGCTGAGAGGTCGACTTCGGTCGCATCTGTTGATCCGTCATCGATGACCAAAACCTCGATATTTGCTTGTGGCATCTGCCGTGCGATTCCATCAAGACAGGCAAGGGTGTAGTTGAGCTTGTTATAGACCGGGACGATGACCGAGACCATTGGATCGAGCGCAACCCCGCCTGGGATTCGCAGGTTCTCGACGATCGGATCAGGGTGCACCTGATCGATTGCCGCGTCTCCAATTTCCAAGGCATCCTCTGCCGCTTCGGGCAGTCTTTGATTCAACCAGTGTGTGTAAGCCGGGGTACCACGAAAGATGGGTGCGGAAAACCGGAATAGCGCGCACTTGGCGCGCGTGCGAAGCTCGGCCGGAAGCGGAAGTCGGCGCCATACGCTGCTCAGTAACGCAACAACGACAATGCGTGACGAGCGGAGTGCTTCTGTGGTGACCCGGATCGGCGCCGATATTCGCCAACTCCGGGAGTTGAGCATCGCCTCGATCCGAGCGTTACGGGAGTCCAGCTCTCGCGTCAGTGAATATATCAGGTCATCACGGCCTACCGGTAACGCAGATCGGTTGTCGAGCCTGACTCCTAGTCGCTCAAGGATTCCCTTCGCCTCCAAAAGCTGTCGGTCACGCTCCGCAAGATCGTGATCCAGAGACTTAGCCCACTTAGCGAATCCGACATAGTGCTTGACCAGATCAAGACCGGTGGGATACAAGACGGAAGCGCCCAGGTGTGGAAGACTGATTTCATTCGAGCTGCATACGGCCAAGAAATAGACCGGGTTCTCCATCTTTGGCGCATCGGAATAGAGGTTGAGGCCGTCGTCCTGCCAGGCACGAAATGACGTAGTGACCTCGAACATCTCCTGAATCACTGAACCGATTGAGAGGCGCTGGCCGAAATACCGGATGGACGTAAACTGAGATCGTAGCAACTGATCAAACTCGGCGAGATCGAGTTCTTTGACGTGATAGTGATTGTGCTCGTCGCTTTCCTCTGAGTAGACAGGTCTGTTCGGAGTGGAAATGATCAAGAAGCCATTCGGCCTGAGGACACGCCGAATTTCTGAGATCATCTGCTCCTGTTCGGGTAGGTGTTCGATTGTTTCGAAGGAGATTACCGCGTCGAATGCGGCGTCGTCGAATGCTAACGTTGAGGCGCTTCCAGTACAGAAGAAGAGTTTAGGGTGGGGATAGCTTAATTGGGCATGTCTGATGGCCTCTGCTGAAATGTCTACAGCAACGACCGAGCGGGCTGAGTTCGCAAGCAAAGATGAGCCATAGCCTTCTCCACTGGCTAAATCAAGCACGTCCTTATCGGAGACGACCTCCAGCACTGACGCGTAGCGATGATAGTGTTCAAGCCGGATCCGGCCCTGTTCTGTTGGGCAATAGCGCTCACCTGTAAAGTTCATGGCATCGTCCGGCAGGTACAGTTGTTCAAGCGATCCTACTAAAGTCTGTGGAGGCATATGGTAAGGAGGCTCCGCTCAGTGACCAAACACCGTTTATACGGACTTCCGTCTCGTAGAGGTTTTATTAGGTTAGACCAAGGGTAATGCTTTTCATCGGTATACCGATTAAGCCCTGACAGACACTCGTCGAATGCGACTTAAGTGCTACTGCCTCGTGCAGCCAATGGTGCTGAACGTGTTCGTTCTGGGTTCCTTCCGCAAGTGCGATAGCAATGCTGTAGTCGCCCGGAGCCAGGGTCGGCATCCGGAACTCGAACTGTGCCGTAGCGTGCTGGCCGGACTTCATTCTCAATGGCGCGGATCGGTAAGTGAGGTAGGTGTTGTCCCCGAATAGCTCCTGGCCCAACCGGTCTTTAAAAAAGAACCCGATGATCGGGCTGAAGATATCCGTGAGTGCCTGGAACCGAACGAGCAAGATAACATGCTCGCCACCGACAACCCAGGACAGTGGGTGACCCTGCGCATCAGTTAGGTTTACCGCTGCTATTTGCCCCCCGCCCTTTCCAAAAGCGGCCGTATCGGGATCGAACTGGAAGATCTCGATATCGTTTCGAAAGGGGCTACAGTTCAGGAAGTCGAGACGCATGTCCCTCGGCTCGATCAATCCATCGGAATCGCTGACCGGTTTGGCTGTCGTCACGCCGCTCACGTCCTGCTGTTGCTCGTAAAAAGCTTCAAGATAACGAGCGGCAGCGTCTTTGGCTGAACCCGAAAATCGGACGGATCCGCGATCGAGCCAGATCGCACGATCACATAAATTCTGAACTGCGCCGGTGTCATGACTGACGAAGACTACAGTGCCATGTTCCATGAACTTGCGTAAGAAGCGCATGCACTTTTGAGTGAAGAACACGTCGCCGACAGCGAGGGCCTCGTCAATGATTAGAATGTCTGCATCAACGTGCGCAATGACTGCAAAGGCCAACCTGACATACATGCCGCTAGAGTAGGTTTTGACGGGTTGGTTTATGAACTCGCCAATCTCTGCAAAGTCAGCAATGGCTGAGAAACGTTGGTCGATCTCGGCGCGACTTAGTCCAAGGACACTCCCGTTCAAATAAACATTCTCTCGCCCGGTAAACTCAGGGTTGAATCCAGCGCCTAATTCTAATAGCGCGGCAACTCGCCCGGTTGTCTGGACAGAGCCGTTTGTCGGCGTGAGTGTTCCACAAATAATCTGCAGCAAAGTGGACTTGCCCGAGCCGTTGCGCCCGATCACGCCGACCGTCTCACCCTTGCTAACTTTAAATGATAGATCGCGGAGTGCCCAGAACTCATTGTAGTAATTCGGCGCAGACCACCCGAAAGCCTGGCGTATGCGTGGAATGATGGACTGCTTTAAACGATCCTGAGGGCGCTCATAAATCTGGTAGCATTTCGCAAGATTGTCGACACGGATGGCGGTTGCGTCAGAACCCATTGGCGAACTTCTCTAAATATTGCCTTAAACAGGATGGTCGGGCCACAGTGATGGATGCGATGTCGCGCTTATTGTTGCAGAAGAAGTGGCCCTTCGAAGACGTCGGTACGCACTGAAGCGGGATGATGAATACGGACCTAGTCGTGGGCAATGTCAGGTCATTTAATGGTGAGGGCGTGGGCGTCAACAGGTTCAGGGGCTGCGTCAATGCACTACGCGAACGATCGGCCGGAATTTTCGGCATATGTCAATGCGCGGCAGGATACGCTTTGCCTTTTGCAAAGACAAGTGGCGTTCTGGTTTAGGGTACTGCGATCCGCTTCGAAGCCCTGACAAGCTCGATCGTTAAGCGCTCCAGCTGCGGGGCAGATGCAGTGCAGGTAGCCGTTCTCGGTAAAGGCGTGGGTATCGATTCGCTCGGGGTTCGGTGGGCGCTCTATGGGTTTTGACGGATCGCAGTTCGGTAGTTTTTGATCCTCGCTCCACAACTCGGGGGTGTCCTTCAGCGGACATATGTCATCGGCACGGCAGAGCAGGGCTTTGGTCTCGGCACGTTCGAGGCCGCGGTCGGCGCTGAAGTCTAGACAGCGAACTGCCAACTCGGGCCCCGAGGCGAGGGTCGCCTCAAAGACCGCAGGGATTTCTTGCTGCTTATGGGCGATTAGGGAGAGCCCAGAGTCGAACCGGCGTCTAATCTTCCTCAGGTCTTCCTCAGGCGTTGCCGGTACGCCCATCGACGCCACGAGGCTCGGAATCGTACCAAACGGCATCGGGACCGGACGTCTGCCAAGTCTAAGATCGTCGTCTTGTTCGTGCTGTCCAGGTTGCAGTTTAGGTCTTACCCGTTGTCTGTGCCAAGTGTGAAATGAGAACGGGTTCAGTGTTACACTTTGACCTCGTTGCCGTACGGATCGCGTCAAGGCGTCCTGCCGCTCACTTGAGTCAGGCGAAGATAGACGTCGGCGTTCTGTTTCCTAGCTACTGGAAAATAAAGACTGATCAAAGACCTGGTTCACACCGGCGACCGCTACTTTACCCCTGATCACGATATCTCGCTGCCCCCTTCAAATAGGCGCGAGCCGGGCCAGTCTCGGTGAGGTCTCCAGTCGACCGGCAAAAGAGGCGCGTCACATCAAGGGGGCCGGGTTAGTTGTTTTCCTCATGCTTCGGGTGCCACTATATCTGCAATCGGGTGATGGGCGCTAAGTTTGGGACTTCCGCGACAGGACAATTTCCCTGTGCCTGCGAATCCTCCACACAGGCTTTTTTAGCCGGCTTTGCAGCATCATCGCGCGCTCGGCTGCATCGTAGTCAGGGACTGAGCCGTGACCTGGGCCCGCGGCGCCCTGGCGTGACCGTCGGCATGACCCGGATCACGGCATTTTCGTGCAGGACTCAAGTTCTACCGAGGGCTCGGCGCATGGGCTTAAGCCGCCCTGCGTTGCCGATCCAGCTATCGATGATCACTAGCAGCTGTCTCAGGTTGAGTGGGGTGTGCGAGTCAGATCGCCATCGGAAGGGCTTTCATGTTTGAGGTCTACATACCGGTGTGGGTGCTTTATCCTTGAAAAACTGTGTGAGTATCTATTCATCCTATCCTTATTTTTCTCGCCACTTCATTCCTTTATTCATGCGGTTTTCGTTTTAGTCAAATCATTGCGAGGACGCAGGTGTCTTCACCTATGACTAGTATCCTGGCTTCACCGATATCCTGGCGCGGTTATAGTTGTTTCGACTTGGATGTCGCGATTTTAAGACCCCAGATTTTGGTTCTTGAGTCTCCGGTTTGACATTAAGGTATCTATGGACTTCGCAACACTCATACGCGCCGCTACCGTCAGGCCAGATGGGCTTGAATTTCCCAGCGCATGGAGCGGACATGTTCCGTTTTGCACCTGGCTGGTTCACGTGCTCAAGCCACGAACATTGGTCGAGCTTGGAACGCATCATGGCTTGTCCTACTTCAATTTTTGCCGGGGCGTTAAGGCGGCTGGACTGTTGACGCGATGCTACGCCGTTGATACCTGGGAAGGTGACGAGCATGCCGGTCACTACGGCGAAGAGGTGTTCTCGAGTGTAAGCGATCACAATACGGCCTTTTATTCCGACATATCCAGATTATTGCGGATGAAATTCGATGAGGCGATCGACTATTTCAGTGACGCGTCGATCAATCTTTTGCACATTGATGGTTTCCATACCTACGAGGCCGTCAAGCACGATTTCGAGTGTTGGTTGCCGAAACTGGCTCCCGGTGCTGTCGTATTGTTTCATGACACGAATGTCCGGGAGCGGGGGTTCGGGGTTTGGCGGTTCTGGGAAGAGCTTGCTACGCAATATCCGTTGCACCTTGATTTTGTTCATTCACATGGCCTCGGAGTCCTGCAGCTTGCGGCAGAGCTGGAGAGTTCAGTGCTTGAATGGCTACGGCCAGAGTCGCCAGATAGACAGATGCTCGTTGAGTATTTCGGTGTTCGTGGCGCCGAAATGGAGGAAAGGCACGCGGGTGTACAACTTCGCAGGTCGTTGCCGCTTCTTCAGCAGACGATCGAGCAGCGCGATGCGACGATTTCGCAGCTCCATCGTGAGGTTGAAGTGCGCGAGCAGGCTGTTGAAGATCTGAGGCGCCAACTTGCATCGTTGACCGAGGAGGCGATCGCGCGAGAGAGCCAACTTGGATCGTTGACCGAGGAGGCGATCGCGCGGGAGAGCCAACTTGCATCGTTGACCGAGGAGGCGATCGCGCGGGAAGCCCAACTGGTATCGCTCAAACTGTCGGTCGGTCGATACGCATCCGATGTCGATCGCCTCGTACACGCCGCAGCCGAACGCGACGCGATGGCCGCATCCAGCTCCTGGCGAATCACGCGGCCCATTCGCGCCGTTGTTGGGGTGATCCGGCGCGATCCCGCTTACCTCGAGCAGCTAAACAAGACGATCCCGCACATCAACTCGCTGCTTCGGATGCGGTCCGCCGAAGGTAATCGGGACGCGATGAGAGCAGTCGCGAATCCGCCTGGTCTTGAAATCGTTGGCTCTGCCGGTGCATCGCTGCGGGTGTTAGGCGGGCCGCGAGTCGTTTACGTCAGCGGTGAGTCTCATACGCCAGGCCACTATTTCCGCATCGAGTGTTACGCCGAAGCAGCGCGGGTAGCCGGCGCCATCTCTTCGACGATGTCTGTCGACCAAGTCGAAGACAGGATGTCGGAGATTGCGGAGGCCGACATTGTCGTGATCTGGCGCGCCGTTTGGTCGCGACAGGTGGAAGCATTGGTCAGCAAAGCGCGTGAGTCCGGTGCGCGGATTATTTTCGATGTCGATGATCTGATCATCGACCCGAGCCTGGCCCGGATTGACGTCATTGATGGGATCCGCTCCGAGGCATTGGCGGAATCGACTGTGAGCGACCGCTACGAGCGCATACGTCAGACGATGCTCAGTGCCGACCTGTGCACGGTGACGACCGAAGAGCTTGCACAGCATGCGAGGGCGGCGGACATGGCGGTGTTTGTACTCCCCAACGGGTACGATGAAAAAACGCTGACGGTCTCGCGTTTGGCCGCGCGGCATCGGGCGGCATCTCCTGGCGACGGGCTGTTGCGGATCGGGTACGCAGGTGGTTCGCGGACGCATCAGCGTGATTTTTCAGTATGTGCCGCTGCGGTTACTGGCATCCTTCGCGCGCGACAGAATGTCAGGCTCGTGCTCTTCCGGGACCCGACCTCGGGTCTGCCCCTGGTCGATCTAGCTGAGTTTCCCGGACTCGCTGAGCTAGAGGATTGCGTTGAGTGGCGCGATCTCGTGCCGGCCAGACGCCTGCCTCTCGAAGTGGCGCGATTTGACATCAATCTCGCTCCGCTTGAAGTGGGCAACCCATTCTGCGAGGCGAAAAGCGAACTGAAGTACTTTGACGCCGCGCTCGCCGGAGTCTGCACGGTGGCATCACCGACTGGCCCTTTCCGCCGTGTGATCCGTCATGCCAAGAATGGCTTTCTTGCGCAGAGCGATGACGAGTGGCGCTCAACCCTGACTCAGCTTCTCGATGATGCGGATCTGCGTAAGCGCATGGCACAGTCCGCACTGCACTCGATACTTTGGCCCTTCGGGGTGGAGCGGCGAGCGGAACGCATGGAGTTTCTGCTCGGATATCTGCACGGGGGGCGGGGCGCGGCTCGCGCGTTCGTCGTCGAAAGGCAGACGGGCCAGCACGAGCAGTCTTCGCTTCCAGTGGTGCCGGCGTATGACACCCTTTTCGCCAGTGACCTCCTCGGCGAGGCCGAGGCGACGGTGATCATGGCGCTTGACGAGCACACGGGATCCATCGTCGAGGTACTCGACTCGGTTGTCCGGCAAACGATTCAGGGTCTGGATCTCGTCATTGTGCAGGGTGCATCGACTGAGGACAGACTCCAACTCGCACGTGGATGGGCGGAACGTAATTTATCGCGTTTCAATCGGTTGCATGTGCTCCGCCATACTGGCGCTGCGCATCGGTGGTTGACTCGTAATATCGGATTCAGTGTCTCGGAGACCCTGTATGTTCTACCACTCGGTCCGGAGACCCGGTTGCAGCCTGATTGTTTAGAGCGCTGCCTTGCCGCGATCCGAACCTCTCGCGTGGCCTATGTCTACCCTGTGACTGACAAGATCGGTAATTTACCGGCGTCGATCGGCAACCTGCCGTTCGACAATTCAAGTCGGCTGCCGGGGGGGAATGGCATCAACGCATTCGCTCTAGTCTCTAAAGCAGCCTGGGCGTGCATCGGCGGATACAAGGATGTCAGGTCGGGTTGGGAAGACGATGATTTGTTTTCTCGGATGGCGGAGCGGGGGCTGCTGGGGGTCAGTGTCGGCGGAGCCGTCTTAGAGAAGCGCGCGGCGTGCGATGATGTCGGATTAAAGCAAACCGCAGAGTTCTCATAATAGAGCAGCGAGACGCCAGTCGCATCGTCTGAGCAATATCATCGCCGCCGGTTGTCGATCATATCGGACGCCGACCCTCGCCAAGAGGACGTTTTGAAATGAGAGAGTGGTTGGCTTGGTGGATCCTGCGCCCGTTTCGCGTGGCGGCAGGGCTCTGGCGGCTCGACCCCGACTATCTCGAACGCTTGGGCTGTCTGAAGCTCGCGGCATTTGTCCCTCCGAGCCTGATCCGACGTTGGCGGCAATGGGCCTCCAAGCGCCACGGTGGCCGCAGTGCATCTGTGAGGTCGTTGCTGGACGGGACTTTTCCAGACCTTGTGCCGATCGCGCTGTATCCTGACCCTACGACGCCTTCGGCCGGGCGGTTAACCCTGCTGATAGACTCGCTCGGCCCTACTGCGCGATTTGATAGGACAGGTACAAGTCTGCTATTTGCGGTTGCGTTGGCAAAACATTATGCCCTCCGGCTCCGGGTGGTTACGCGGCTTTCGCCACCAAAGCCTTCGGTCTTCGGCTCAGTGTTGGCAGAGCAGGGCATGGACTACTCCGACAATGTTGAGTTTGAATTCGCTCCAGCTCGGGCGGGCGCATCGAGGCTGGCCGTGTCGGACCGCGAGCTGGTCTTGACAACGTCATGGCAGACAACCCGGGCCGCGCGGAAGACCTTTGAGCCTTCACGCATAATTTATCTTGTTCAAGATGATGAACGTTTGCTCTATCCCTCGGGTGATCATCAGCTTTTCTGCACCGAGGTCTTGTGTGACTCGCGATTACGCTTCGTCGTCAACTCCTCGGTGCTTCTGCATGACCTGATTTCTCACGGGATGACCGGGATCGCGTCTAGCGGAGTTGCGTTCGAGCCGGCTTTTCCTACGTCGATTTTCTACAAGGAGTCGAAACACCCGTCAAGCAAAGGTCGTTTCGTGTTTTTTTCAAATCCGCATGACCAGCGCACGCTCTTCTTTAGAGGGCTTGAAGCCATTTCACTCGCAATTGAGACGGATGCTCTCCCCGCAACCGATTGGGAGTTTCATTTCGTAGGCGCTGATATCCCCGACGTCACGCTCCCTCAAAGTATCCGACCGAAGATATCCACCACAGCGTCACCAGGGCTTGATATCGTATCGATTCGCCAGGCTGACCTCGGCTTATCGTTACGAGCTGCGCCTCATCCCGGCTATACCACATTAGCGCTTGCGGCAAGCGGTGCCGTGGTCGTGACCAACCGCTACAGCACCCGGCAGTCTCTTGATGATTACTGCACGAATATCCAATGCTCTGCGCCTTCCGTGGACGATTTAGCCGTTGCCTTGGCCGCGGGTGCTCGACTGGCGAACAACCAGCCCCAGCGTCAGACGTCATACCAGAACGCGCGATTTTCCCGCCATTGGGAGGCATCCTTTGCACCTGTCCTGGACGTCCTGTCAGGCTGATGGTGCATGTTTATTACCCGTATTCCAGTTGTTGATTATCCCGATCCCTGGACGGAGACTTTTTCAGAACGCCTCAGGCAATTGAGCCGGGGTTCGCGGCATGTCGCTTATGTTTATCCTCGCCCGAACTCGGGAACGTTTCGTTATCGTGTTCTCAACATGATCGAGGCCATCGCAGCAACTGAACCATCGATCGGTGCGAGTTGGTTCTCGGGTGAGGAACTGGTCCATATCGACGCAATACTCGAACGGGCCGACGTCATCGTGATTTGCCATGCGAAATACTCTGTGGACTATGCCGAGCTTGTTGCGCGAGCCCGAATTGGGGGGAAGCGTGTGCTTTTCGATATCGATGACTTGGTCTTCGATATCCGATATGTCCATTTAGTTTTAAGCTATCTAAATCATTCAACCGGAGAAGATGATCTTGACTACTGGTTCGCGGATTTCGGGCGTTACGGAGCATTGATGAGCTTATGTGACGGTCTGATTTTGACGAATGAGTATCTGGCGCAGCGTGCCCGCGAGTTTTGTGGGGTGCCAACTGCCATCGTACCGAACTTTATGAATCGCGCCCAGATCGAACACTCAAAGCGAATTCTAAGCGACAAACGTTCGTCCGGTTTTGCCAGAGACGGGCGAGTCCATCTTGGGTATTTCAGCGGGTCACCCACTCACCGACGTGATTTCGGCCTGATCGAGGACGCTGTCTCGGAGTTGATGGAGTCCGACGCCCGCGTTGTGCTTAGGATCGTGGGCTTCTTGGATCTCGGCAATCGATTTTCCCGATTTGGCGAGCGCATTGAAGTCTTCCCGTTTCAGAACCTACTCAATCTGCAGAGGCTGATCGGGCAAGTTGAGATCAACGTCGTTCCACTTTTGGATAATGCGTTCACCAACTGCAAGTCCGAGTTAAAGGTGTTCGAGGCGTCCGCGGTTGGTACCATCAGTGTTGCTTCGCCAAGTTTCACGCTACGGCGCGTGATACGGGATGGGGAAACGGGCTATCTTGCACCGGCACACTGCTGGTCTCATCAACTCGCAACGGCGGTAGGGAGACTGGAAAGCTATCCAGAGATGGCGTTGGCAGCCGCGCAGGCAGCCTTGGCACGCGACGTCCCTGAGGTCCAGGGTCTAGCCGTGCTAAAGGCGTTGTTCGGTGACATTAATGCTGGTGATGCGAGGCTAGACTAATGGCTTTTCGGTCTTCTTTTAAAGATCGCTGAGAGGGGCGCGAGTCCCTACGGCGTGCCAGTGAGAAGCGCGACCGCATGCCGTTCAGTGAGGTGCCTGCGCCCGGGCAAAATGTCGATCCGACAGAGCCGGTGAGTTAATGAAGAGAGGTGGTGCACAAATGGAGACCTCGGGAAGTGGTCGTGGTTGAAGACTCAGTGGACGCTCGCATCAATGCCGCGCTGTCCTGGTGCGCCACTCGAGTCGTCGGAGAAATCACGCTCGCGATTCCATTTTTACTCTCGACCGGCGAGGTAGAGAGGATCCTTGAGATGCCCGAGGTGGCCAGCGTGGTCTTGGCCGAACCAACTTACGCATTGTATGCCGGGGATCGGGTTGGAGAGTTCTTGCCTGTCGCATTTTCCTGGCGTCTGCCAAAGCGAACAGCTCGTCGTCTGGTGTATGTCGGCAGTTGCGAGCACATTCGCTCTCCGATGATTCGTGCAGCGTTAATCCGTGGCGTAACGAGCATCGTGTTCTGGAACTTTGACCGCTGGGTGTCACGTTCACCCGCTGCAATCGCGGCGTCGCGACTCAGTTCCATTCTCTCCTCAAGGCTGGCGGCCAGCATGGTGCGTTTCGCTGGTCGGCGTACTCCCAACGTGTCATTGTTTGTAGGGGGTGCCAGTCCGCGACTTAGGCGACTAGTGGAGGCGCAGCCGCGGTTGCTTCCTGCCCCGCCGACCGCTATCCCTGGTCGAATTGTGATGGCCTGTCCCACGCTGGTCGCAGGCGGTGCGGAGCGCCAGATCGGGAACACGGTTGTTGGCCTGCGCGCGCGCGGCCATACCGATGTTCAAGTCCTCGTTTCAAACCTTTTTTCCCCTCCAGGTAACGATTTCTTTCTCGATCGGTTGGTGGGCGCGGGCGCCGAAGTCAGTGAAGTTCAAGGGCCGATGAGCAGCCGGGACTCGTGGAAGCGATGGGGGCATCATCAGGAAGAGCGCGCCCTAGAAGGTCTTGGCCGATTGCTACGCGGTCTTCCCCCAGAGACGAGCCAAGAGATCGCAAATCTCTATTTTACCTTCCGCAGTTTACGTCCTTCGGTGGTACACGCATGGCTTGATCATAGCTGTGTCTGCGCCGGACTGGCTGCACTGATGGCGGGGGTACCGCGAGTTGTTCTGTCGGGCCGAAATGTCAGTCCTATCCATTTCCCATACATTCTGAAGCCGATCATGCGTCCGGCCTACCGGGCGATGGCGACCCGCCCGGAATCGGTTTATCTGAACAACAGCCGCGGGGGGGCTAATGACTATGCGTTCTGGCTGGGGCTTGAGGAGGAGAGGTTCAGAGTCCTCTACAACGGTATCGACAGCGACGCGATGCGGCGCGCGACGTCCGAGCAGATTCTTGAGTTCAGGCAGTACCATGGGGTCCCGGAGCATAGCGAGCTTGTCGGCGGCATGTTCAGGCTGTCCGCCGAAAAGCGCCCAGAGTTGTGGATTGACACGCTGC
This sequence comes from Thiocapsa sp., assembly GCA_041741175.1. GTDB lineage: Bacteria > Pseudomonadota > Gammaproteobacteria > Chromatiales > Chromatiaceae > Thiocapsa. Next base: position 32,935 of record JBGSKP010000600.1, read on the forward strand.
TGACAGTCGCAGCGGCAAAAGAGAATGTTTACGGATTGTTGTTCGGCGCTGGCCCCTTGCAGGCTAAGCTTGAGGCCCGGATTGCGCGTGCGGGTGTCGCGGACCGGGTGCGCATGGTGCCCCCGACGCGGGAGAGTGACGTTGCGTTATCTGCTTTTGATGTTCTCCTGCTTGCGTCACGCTGGGAAGGAACGCCGAATGTTGCGATCGAGGCACAGGCGGTGGGTACGCCGGTGGTCCTTTGCGGTGGTGGGGGCGCGGGGGAAGCTCTGCTGCACGGCGTAACCGGGCTTTTCGTGGAGCATGCCAACGCCGATGAGCTCTCCGCTGCCTTGTTGCGTCTGTTGGACGATCCTGCGTATCGGGGGCGCCTAGCTGACGCGGGGCCCAGGTTTGTGTCTGAACGATTCGGTTTGAATCGCATGGTGTCCGAAACCCTTGAAGTTTATGGCGTTTAGGGTGCTTTCCTGAAGTGTGCGTTAGGCGTTTACGCTGAGTTTTTTGATAAAAATTGCAGAGATGTGGTAATGGCATGTGCGGTGTAGCGGGCATTTTGTGTGCGTCTGAAGTATTCGATGGTGAGACCTTGCGTCGGATGGTCACCGCGATGGGTGACTCGATGGTGCATCGGGGTCCCGACGCCGCCGGGATCTGGGTCGATCCGCAGGGCGGATGCGCGCTGGCTCATCGCCGTCTGTCCATCATCGATCTGTCCGACGAGGGCAGGCAGCCGATGGGCAATGCGGACGGGTCGGTTCAGGTCACCTTCAACGGCGAGATCTATAACTTTCAGGGGCTGCGCGATGACTTGATCGCCCGTGGTCACCGCTTTCGCTCGCACACCGATACCGAGGTCATTCCGCACCTCTTCGAATCCTTCGAGCGTGACCAGGTCAATCTGCTGGACGGTATGTTTGCCTTTGGTGTCTGGCACCGCGCCAGTCGCCGTCTTCTGCTGGCGCGTGATCCCTTCGGTAAGAAGCCGCTGTATACCGCGCAGGGTCCCGGCTGGTTCGCCTTTGCCTCGGAGTTGCAGGCCCTGACGCGGATCCCCGGATTCGATGCGACCATCGATCGGGATGCACTGGCCTTCTATCTTCTGCTCCAGTATGTCCCCGCGCCCTTCAGCATCTATTCCTCGGTGCGCAAGCTCCTGCCGGGCTCCACCCAGGTGGTGGAAACCGACGGGGGCAGGATTCGGGTCCAGGAGCCGCAGCGCTACTACAGCTTCAGACCGAGCGAGCCAACAGATTCAAATGGACCCTCCCTGGACGAGCGCGAAGAGGAGTTGCGCTTACGGGTCCGAGAGGCGGTGCGCAAGCGTTTGATGAGCGACGTGCCCTTGGGCGCCTTTCTCTCCGGCGGTGTGGACTCGGCACTGGTCGCGGCGATGGTCACCCAAGAGCTGGGCCGACCGCTGAGCACCTTCTCGATCGGTTTTGGCGGGACCACGGAGACCGAGCACGAGTATGCCCGAGAGGTCGCGCGGCATCTGGGCACCGATCACCATGAGGAGATCCTAAGCCCGAACGCGCTGGAGCTGGTCCATGAGATCGCCGACCGACTCGACGAGCCCAACGGGGATTCGTCCTGCCTGCCCACCTACCTGCTCTCACGCTACACCCGTCAACAGGTCACCGTAGCGCTGTCCGGAGACGGCGGTGATGAGCTGTTCGGCGGATACGGGCGTTACCGCGACACCCTGACGGAGCAGCGCAGTCTGGGGCAACGCCTGGTGCGCAGCCTGCGCAATCGGCGGCTTTACAGCCCGGCCGACGGTTACCTGTCGCCCCGCTGGCTGACCTTTCAGCCCGAGCAGGTCGGCGCACTCATGGGTGGACTGCCAGCGGCCGTCGCCGCATCGCTGGCACAATGGCGAACGGATCTGAACGACCCCGCCCAACCCTTGATGCACCGGATGCGGGCCCTGGACGCCAAGACTTACATGCCTGGAGCGGTTCTGCCCAAGGTGGATCGGATGAGCATGCAGGTCTCGCTGGAGGTGCGTTGTCCACTGCTTGATCGCGATGTCGCCGAGCTCGCCCAGGGTCTGCCCCTGTCCGCCTGCTGGCGCCCACCCGCCGAAACCAAGCGGATCCTGAAGCAGCTCGCCACGCGCTATCTGCCGGCCGACTGGATGCACCGGCGCAAGATGGGGTTCGGGCTACCGTCCAACACCTGGTCCAGCGAGGGCACCTTGAGGCTTGCGCGTGACCTGCTGCTGGCACCGGAGAGCCGCCTTGGTGGCCTGCTGGATGCCGCCGCACTGAAGCGACTGGTCGAGCACCAGGCCAGCCCCGGCTGCTTCTCCGTCTACCAGGTTTGGCCGTTGCTGATCCTGGAGCTTTGGCTGCGGCGCACGGGGAGCGACAACTACAACTAAGCGGTCACCCCGGCGGCGATTGCCGGACAGACATCAAACAGACCGCGCGCCGTTTGATGTTGGCTCAACCCAGAACTTCAGGCGGGGCAACCCCTGCGTTTTGAGCCTCTTGATCGCGTTTTGAAATACCATAACGTCATTCTGAAGACTGCCGGGGTTTTGCTTGAGCTCCGCAATTTCCTGCTGCGACCACACCTTGTGCGACCAGGAGTTGGACGACCAGGAGCGCCGCGGATCCATTGCAGATCAATCTGAATCCGTTTGCGTTCGAGGTTTCCAGATGATCCACCCACCGCTCGCCATCTTTTTGCCCTCGCTGGTCGGCGGAGGGGCGGAGCGCATGATGCTCAACCTGGCGGGCGGCATGGCGGATGCGGGCATGGCGCCGGATCTGGTCGTGGCCAATGCAGAGGGGCCCTATCGGTCGCTGGTTCCGCCGGGATGTCGGCTGGTCGACCTGGGGTCGCGACGTGTGCTGGGTGCCTTGCCCGGATTGGTCCGCTATCTGCGCCGTCGCAGGCCCGAGGCGCTGCTGGCGGCGATGGACCATGCGAACATGGTGGCCTTGTCGGCGCGTGTCCTGACGCGGGTGCCGACCCGCATCTGTGTGAGCGTGCGCAGCAACCTGTCCCAGGAAGCATTGCATTCGCCTTTTCTCCTGGGGCGGTTGATGCCGCGTCTGGCGCGCGTGTTCTACCCGAGAGCAGAGGCGGTGATTGCCGTGTCGCAGGGGGTCGCGGACGATCTGATCGTGCTGCTCGGGAACGGCAGGGCGCGTATCCTGGTCATCCCCAATCCGGTGGTGACGTCCGAGCTTGCGACGCTCGCCGCGGAGCCGCCGGATCACCCTTGGCTGCAGCCCGACGGGCCGCCCGTGATCCTGGCGGCCGGTCGCCTGGTTCCGCAGAAGGACTATCCGACCCTGATTCGAGCCTTTGCGGCGCTTGGCGAGGAACGCGGGTTGCGACTCTTGATTCTGGGCGAGGGGCCGAATCGGGTCGCGCTGGAGGCGCTGATTCGTGAGCTGGGTCTCGCCAGCCGGGTGGAGCTTGCCGGGTTTCGCGACAACCCGTTCGCCTACATGGCGCGTGCGCGCCTGTTCGTGCTCTCATCGGCCTGGGAGGGGTTGCCCGGTGTTCTGATTCAGGCGATGGCTTGCGGCACCCCGGTGGTGAGTACCGACTGCCCGAGCGGGCCGCGCGAGGTTCTCGTCGATGGGCGCTATGGCCCTTTGGT
>JBGSKP010000601.1:0-8232 GCA_041741175.1 Thiocapsa sp.
GCGCGCATGTCGCTGATCGACGAGGCGGGTGGACGGCGGATCCGGATGGCGCACCTGGCCGTGGTCGGCAGCCGTGCGGTCAACGGGGTCGCCGCGCTGCACTCAGAGCTCATCAAGACGACCCTGCTCAAAGATTTTTACGAGATGGCGCCGGAGCGCTTTCACAACGTCACCAACGGTGTCACGCCACGGCGTTTCATCGTGGTGAGCAACCCGCGTCTGGCGGGCCTGATCACCGAGGTGTGCGGCCATGACCGCTGGATTCGTGATCTGGACTGTCTGCGCGATCTGGAGGCACACGCCGACGACCCGGCACTCCAGGCCCGTTGGCGCAAGGTGAAGACTGCCGCCAAACGGGATCTCGCGGCTTGGCTGAAACGGCATGCCGGTGTCGCACTCGACCCGGAAACCATGTTCGACGTCCAGGCGAAGCGCCTGCACGAGTACAAGCGCCAGCATCTGAACGTCCTGCACATCATCCGCGTCTATCAGCGCCTGAAGCAAAACCCGAATCTCGGCATGGTCCCGCGCGCCTTCATCTTCGGCGGCAAGGCGGCCCCCGGCTATTACATGGCCAAACTGATGATCAAGCTCATCAACTCGGTCGCCGAGGTCATCAACAACGACCCGCAAATCAACGGTTACATCCGTGTCGCCTTTATGCCCGACTTCAACGTCAAGAACGGTCAGCGGCTCTATCCGGCCGCGGATCTCTCCGAGCAGATCTCGCTCGCCGGCAAGGAGGCATCGGGCACCGGGAACATGAAATTCTCGATGAACGGGGCGCTCACGGTCGGCACGCTCGACGGTGCGAATATCGAGATCCGCGAGGAGGTCGGCGCGGAGAATTTCTTCCTGTTCGGTATGACCGCCGAGGAGGTCCGTCGCAAGCAGATCGAGGGGTATCGGCCTTGGGACTATTATCACGGCGACCAGGAGCTGAAATCGGACATCGACCTCATCGCCTCGGGGCTCTTCTCGCACGGAGATCCCATCCTGTTTCGGCCCTTGACGGATCACCTCATCAACAACGATCCTTTCATGGTGCTCGCCGACTACCGTACGTACCTGGACTGTCAGGACAGAATCAGCGCGGTTTACGACCAGCCGGCGGACTGGGATCGGATGTCGATTCTCAACGTTGCACGGATGGGAAAGTTCTCTTCGGACCGTTCGATCCGCGAGTATGCGGCGCGCATCTGGGGCATTGCGCCGATGCCGATCGAACATTGACACCGGACAACGAAACCGCACAAAGACATCGTGCCGGTCTGGAAATCATCTCGCTGCCTGCGCATACTCGACAGCAATCGGGGGCTTGGCCGAGGCGACCAATCAGCCAAGGCTAATCAATAGTGGATCAAGGATGATATCAACACCCAAAACATGCGCGGGACCCCATGGCGACGCACAGGCTTGCAGCCGTTGCGTCGTAATCCCGCCGCCGAACATTTTCCGCGTATCTCGTCACACGGCACCGGGCCAAGCGGCCGCGGTCACGCCGTCGCGCGTAACTCAGATCGACATTGGCGCCTTGCGGATCTCGCAAAGCCTGTCATGGCACCGAATTGAGTAGAGCGGAGCCGGTTAGATTGAGCATGGCCGCTTGAGGATTTCAACCACCAAAGGCAAGGAGCAAGTCGATGGACCCACAGCAGTCAGCACTTTTGGACATCACCGTACTGATGGACGCGATCGTTAACGAGCAGGAGCCTGATAACGCATCGAAAACCCTTCTCGACCTCGCGACGGCTGGACGGATCAAGGGCTATGTCTGCGCCACCGCAATCGAGGCACTCGGCGAGGCGTTGACACGCGATTGCGGCCCGGCACAGGCGCGCGCTTCCCTCCAGCGCATCTGCGCGACCCTGGTGATTGCACCGATCGATGCTGCGGTGATTGATGGCGCAATGAGTCTCGGCTGGCGTTATCTCGACGACGCACTGACCTTCGAGAGCGCGCGTCAGATGGGGCTTGCCAATCTCGTGACGCTCAATGGCCCGGATTTCGGTGACCCGTCGCTGAACGTCCAGGAGCCGGCAGACTTCCTGCGCACCATCCAACGGCTCAATTAAGCACTCCCAAGCGCTTTCGCGCGTAACCCGACACTCGAGCCGACAGACGTCGGCACGAGTCTGTCGCCGGCCGCGATGCTTCGCGCCGGGACATTATCGTACTGGAACATCACCGCACCGGGACATCACCGCACCGGGACATCGAAATAGGTCTCCGGGTAGGGTTCGTCCACCAGCGTGTAGTGCCACCATTCCTCGGCGTAGTTGCGAAAACCCTGCTCGGCCATCACAGACTTCAGCTGGAGCCGATTCTCCATCGCAGCGCCGGCAATGGTCGGGTTCAGGGTGCGAGACAGCGGACTGAAGCAGTCAAAGCCGGTCCCCATGTCCAGACTGTTGTCGGCGAAACGCGCAGACGCCGGGTTCTCACAGGACTGCAGCGGCGCATCAGCCGCATCGTCCGGTTGAGCGGGCGTCGGAACCGGGACGATGGTGAGATCCAGGGTGCTACCGCGCGAGTGCCCGGAGCGCGACGCGATATAGCCGTCGCTGAAGAGGCTGGCTTTATCCACGTGCGGGTAAAACTCTGGCTTCATGCGCTGGTCGTCCAGGTCTTCGGCCCAGGCGACGAAATCATCCACCGCACGCTGCGGACGATAGCAATCGTAGAGCTTGAGCGACAAACCACTGCGACGCAGGCCGGCCTGGACGCTGGCCAATGCCGCGGCGGCGCGTGGCGTAAGCAGACATTTGGGCGCCTCGTAGCCCTGGATAGGGCGGCCGATGAAGTTATGGGCTGTGGCGTAGCGGATGTCGAGCTCGACATCCGGGATCCAATCACGGATGTCGACCAGATCGGTCTGCACGCGCGTCGATGAGTCGGCAAGGACGGCGGTCGAGAGTCCGACCAAGCACAGGCCCAACCTGCTCAGAAGGCGGTGAGTCCATGGGTTTCGCATTCTATACTTCCTCCGAATAGTGATCGCTCGGACCGATCCGGCAGATTCAACGGGTCGGTAGGACAGTCGGGGGCAATTCAACCTGGCCTGTTTCTGCACACAAGGATCTTCTGATAGGCTTCGGGGAGGCCCGTTTTCGAGCGCCATCCACGCCATGCCTCGTGCGACCCTGCTGCGACAACGCCTTTTACTGCTCTTTCTGGCCGGGCTACTGCTGCTCTTCTCGCCGCTGGTCATCCAATTCGAGCGCCTGGGGTCCTGGCTCGGCGCGCCGGCCCTGCTCGTGTATCTCTTTCTGGTGTGGGGCGCCCTGATCGCGATTGCCGCCTGGATCGTCGCGCGATCGCGCGACTGATCCGCACCTGTCCCGGAGCCACGCCGACACATGATTAACGGTCCGCTGATCATCGGCATGTCTTTTGCCTATCTCGCGCTGCTCTTCGCGGTCGCCTATTGGGCCGATCGTCGTGCGGAGCAGGGCCGTTCAGTGATCGCCCATCCAACCGTCTATGCGCTCTCTCTGGCCGTTTACTGTACCGCCTGGACCTTCTACGGCAGTGTCGGTCGCGCGGTCGACAATGGCCTGGGCTTCCTGCCCATCTATCTCGGTCCCACGCTCATCGCGCTGCTCTGGGGCTCGCTTCTGCTGAAGATGGTACGGGTCAGCAAGGCCGAGCGCATCACCTCGATCGCCGACTTCATCGCCTCGCGCTACGGCAAGAGTCAGCTGCTCGGCGGACTGGTGACCGTCATCGCCGTCATCGGCGTGGTGCCCTACATCGCCCTGCAGCTCAAGGCCATCGCCTGGAGCTTCACCATCCTGCAACACTATCCCGAGGTGAGGATGCCGGTGCACGGCGCCCTGCCGTTCTGGGGCGACACTGCCTTCATTGTTGCACTGCTGCTCGCGGCCTTCACCATCCTGTTCGGCACCCGGCATCTGGATGCAAGCGAGCGCCACGAAGGGCTGGTCGCGGCGATTGCATTCGAGTCCATCGTCAAGCTGGTGGCCTTCCTGGCCGTGGGTCTGTTCATCAGCCTCGAACTCTTCGGCCTGAGCGGAGCGGCGTTGCCCGCGCTCCAGGAGAGCCCACAACTGCGCCCGCTGCTGGAGCCGAGCGTCTCGCCCTTAGCCGACTGGTTCGCCATCTCCCTGCTGGCCGGCCTGGCCGTGATGCTGTTGCCGCGTCAGTTTCAGGTCGCCGTTGTCGAGAACAGCGATGAGCGTCACCTGCGTCGCGCGCTCTGGCTCTTTCCTCTCTATCTGCTGCTCATCAATCTCTTTGTCGTGCCGATTGCCATCGCCGGGTTGCTTACCTTTCCGGATGGCACGGTCAACGCCGATACCTTCATGCTCACCCTTCCGATCGCCTTCGAGCGGCCCTGGCTCGCGCTCCTGGTGTACATCGGAGGGCTCTCGGCCGCCACCGGCATGGTGATCGTGGAGACCATCGCGCTCTCGACCATGGTCAGCAACGATCTGGTTCTCCCGGCGCTGCTGCGGCGCTGGAGCAAACGCCCGCCGGCGGCGGACCTCGGACGGCTCCTGCTCACCGTCCGGCGCGGCGCCATCGTCGTCATCCTGCTCCTGGGCTATCTTTACTACTGGCTCGCCGGCGAGGCTTATGCCCTAGTGAGCATCGGGCTGATCAGCTTCGTCGCCGTCGCACAGTTCGCCCCGGCCGTCATCGGCGGACTCTACTGGCGCGGCGGAACTCGCGAGGGTGCCCTCGCCGGACTGTCTGCCGGCTTTCTGGTTTGGATCTATACCCTGCTGCTGCCCTCGTTCGCCAGATCCGGCTGGTTGCCGCGCGCCTTCATGGAGTCCGGGCCGGGCGGGCTCGATCTGCTCGCCCCCCTGGCGCTCTTCGGACTCAGCGGCTGGAGCGAGATTACCCATGGTCTCTTCTGGAGCCTGACCGCGAATATCGGCGCTTTTCTGCTGGTCTCCTCGTGGCGTATGCCCAACGCGGCGGAGGCGTCGCAAGCAGGTATCTTCGTCGATGCCTCGCGGCGCACCGCGCTTGCCAGCGCGCCGCTGTGGCGTGGCAGCGCCGAGATCGTCGAACTCATGACCCTGGCCGAGCGCTTCCTGGGTCCGACCCGCACACGTTCGGCCTTTGCGAATTACGCCAGGGCGCGCGGCCTGAGTTCGCCCGATCGGCTGCCGGCCGATGCGGAGACCGTCTATTTCGCCGAGACCCTCCTGTCAGGCGCGATCGGCGGTGCCTCGGCGCGGGTCATGGTCGCCTCGGTCACCGATGAGGAGCCACTGGGCCTGGACGAGGTCCTGAACATTCTCGACGAGGCATCCCAGATCCGTGCCTACAGCCGCCAACTCGAGCACAAATCACAGGCCCTGGAAGCCGCCACGGCGGAGCTGCGCGCGGCCAATGCCAGACTGCAGGAGCTGGACCGGATGAAGGACGACTTCATCTCCTCGGTCACCCACGAGCTGCGCACCCCGCTCGCCTCTATCCGCGCCTTCTCGGAGATCTTGTTCGAGGATTCCGGGATCGATCCGGAGCAGCGACGCCGCTTCCTCGGCATCCTGGTCAGCGAGACCGAGCGACTCTCGCGGCTGGTCAATCAGGTGCTCGACCTGGCCAAGATCGAATCCGGAGGCGCCGACTGGCGCACCGAGGTGGTGGAGCTCCAGACCGTCATTCAGCAGGCCGTCGCGGCCACCGAGCAGTATCTCCAGGAGCGCGGCTGCCTCATCCATCTGGATCTGCCGGGCGACTCGGCCATGGTCTGGGGCGACCGCGACCGCATCGTTCAGGTGCTGGTGAACCTGCTCTCCAATGCCGCGAAGTTTGCCCCGACCGGCTCGGGCGAGGTGTGGGTCCGACTCGCGCCCGCGACGGCCGGCTGGCGGGTCTGCGTCGAAGACAACGGACAGGGTATTCCCGAGAGCGACCTGGAGCGTGTTTTCGAGAAGTTCCATCAAACCGCCCGCGGCGGCGCCAAGCCGGAAGGGACCGGGCTGGGTTTGCCGATCAGCCGTCAGATCATCGACAATCTCGGCGGGCGCATCTGGGCAGAGTCCAGAACCGCGGGGGAGTCGAAAAAAGGTGCTACCCTTTGTTTTGAGCTGCCCGCTCATCCGGCGAACCCTACGGAGCCCAGGCAAGACTTATGAGAAAACGGATCCTGATCGTCGACGACGAGCCCAACATCGTCATTTCGCTTGAGTTTTTGATGATGCGCGAAGGTCACGAGGTGCGCGTTGCGCGCGACGGCGAGGCCGGCCTGGCGGCCGTGCGTACCCATCGCCCGGATCTGGTGGTGCTCGACGTCATGATGCCCAAGCTCGACGGCTTTGCGGTCCTCGAGGCGGTGCGCGCGGATCCCAACCTGGCCGCAACCCGCATCCTGATGCTGACCGCCAAGGGTCGCGAGGCGGAGCAGACCAAGGGCCTCGCGCTTGGTGCTGACGCCTACATGTCCAAGCCCTTCTCCACACGCGATCTGGTGGATAAGGTCAAGGAGCTGCTCGACACACCAGGCTGACCCCGGCAACACCGGGCGCAGAACGGGTAAAGCGCCCCTCTGCCCGGACAGGCCGCCGCCTTAGGTGGTACTGGGCCACATCATCATGCCGGAGCGACGCCATGACTGAGACCGAGAACCAGGTTACCGAGACCGCAGGGCTCATCGCCGCCGGGGAATCCGGTCAGTCCGTCCTGCGCAATCTGGCGCGGCGCAACCCGCTGGTCGTCACGCCCGGCACCAGCATGCGCGAGACCCTCTATCACTTCAGCCAGGATCACCTGGACGCGGCAGTGGTCTGCGATGCAGCGAGCGGGCTGCCGCTCGGTTTGATTCGACTGCGCGACATGCTTCATGTCATCGGCTTCGAGGGCGGCGGACTCGACGATCCGGTCGCCGTCCATATGATTGGCGCGCCCCTCACACTCGCCGCTGACGCCCCTGCACATCGCGCCCGCGTCATGATGGCCAAACGGGGTGTCGAGCACCTTCTGCTCACCGAGCAGGACGGGCGTCTGTTCGGTCTGGTCAACCAGGCCGACCTCCTGGGTCTGCGTGCCGGCGGTGCCGAGGCCCTGATTACCGCCATTAAGATCGCTCGGGACGTCGAGGCCATGGCGCTGGCCGCCGATCGGGTGCGGAGGCGCGGCGCCGAGCTCTTTCATTCGGGCATGGGCGTCGAAGCACTCTGCTACTGGATGTCCGGGCTCAACGACCTGATCGCCATGCGGGTCATCGAGCTGATCGAAGATGAGTTCGATCTGCCCGCCGTGCCCTGGTGCTGGATGGCCTTCGGCTCGGAGGGTCGTCTGGAGCAGACCTTCGCGACCGATCAGGACAACGGCCTGCTCTTCGTCCCGCCGGATGCCGAAAGCACCGAGTCGGTTCGTCAGGCGTTTCTGCCGTTCACCCAGGCAGTCAACCAGGCCCTGCATTTCTGCGGGTTCGAGCGCTGTCGCGGCAATATCATGGCCGGCAACCCGCAGTGGTGCCTGAGCGCCGACGAGTGGCGCAAGCGCTTCCAGACCTGGCTACAAAATCCCGAGCCCGAGGCCCTGCTCAACGCCACCATCTTCTTCGACTTTCGTCCGCTCTACGGCAGCGACGAGCCGGTCGACCGACTGCGCGACTGGCTTAGCCGCAACGCTCCGGAGCAGACACGCTTCTTTCACTGTCTCGCCGAGCAGACACTCGGCGTCGCCCCGCCAATCGGTTGGGCGGGACAATTCGCCTTTGACCGCAACCGCGACTTCCCCCACACCATCGATCTCAAGCTCCAGGGCGCCCGCTTCTTCATGGACGCAGGCCGTCTCTGGGCGCTCCAGCACGGCATCTGGGCCACCAACACCGCCGAGCGCCTGCGCCTGGCTGGTGTTGCCAAGCGACGCGCTGCCGAAGAGGTCGCCGCCGAGATCGAGTCCTTCCATCTCATCCAGCGTTTCCGCATCCACCAGCAGTTGACGACCAAAGACCCGGACGCGGTCAACCGCGTCAACCCCCACGACCTCAACGAGCTTCACCGGCTGATGCTCAAAGAAGCCTTCAAGCAGGCGAAGAAACTCCAGGCGCGGGTCAAGCAGGAATTCGGGTTGTAGCGGGCGCCTGGCCCGACGCCTGTCGCCCAGGCAGCAATTCCCGCCGAAAAATCTTTCCTTTCGGCAACAGCGGGTTAGCTTGGGCTCAAAAAAAGTTCTTCGTAAACTTTCGGTGAGGAATCAGTATACTGCCGTGCAAGTCTAAGGTTGCGAGGCAGATTCCCGTGAGCG
>JBGSKP010000602.1:0-3099 GCA_041741175.1 Thiocapsa sp.
TGGCCGGCACGGCAACGACGCCGGCCGGTGCGGCGTTGATCGAGCAGGCGCTGCTCGACGCGGGCCATCAGGGTATCGGGGTCGTCCTTGATGTCTCCGATCGTGCGTCGGTCGAGGATGCCATCGGGCAGGTGACCGAACGACTCGGTGCCCCCGGTATCCTGGTGAACAATGCCGGCATCACCCGCGATAACCTCCTGATGCGGATGAAGGACGAGGAGTGGGACGCGGTCATCGAGACCAACCTCAGCTCACTCTTTCGCGTCTCGAAAGCCTGTCTGCGGGCGATGACGAAGGCGCGCAAAGGGCGCATCATCAACATCGCCTCGGTCGTCGGTGCCATGGGCAATGCCGGTCAGACCAACTATGCCGCGGCCAAGGCGGGGATGATGGGATTTACCAAGGCATTGGCGCGCGAGGTCGGCTCCAGGTCGATTACCGTCAACTGCGTTGCGCCGGGGTTCATCGACACGGACATGACCCGCGCATTGCCCGATGCGCAGCGCGCGGCACTGATCGCGAACATCCCCCTGGCCAGGCTCGGACAGCCCGAAGAGATCGCCGGCGCGGTGGTGTTTTTGGCCTCTCCGGCGGCGGCTTACATCACGGGAGAGACCCTGCACGTTAACGGCGGCATGCACATGGCATAAAAGCGGTTCTGATCGATATGATTAAGATCAACTAAATCAGATCCTTGTGCTTTATGTTGACGGCTGTTGCGGCTTTCATCGGCCGTCAATTGTCACTAGAATACCGCCTGGTCCAGCGAGGGCCGCCTTTTTTCATCCGGAGGAATCAGACCCATGAGCAGCGTTGAAGATCGAGTCCGCAAAATCGTTGTCGAGCAACTTGGCGTCAAAGAGGAAGAAGTGACCGCAGAGGCGTCTTTCGTCGACGATCTGGGCGCGGACTCTCTTGACACGGTGGAGTTGGTCATGGCCCTCGAGGAAGAGTTCGAAACCGAGATTCCGGACGAGGATGCTGAGAAGATTACGACCGTTCAGCAGGCCATCACGTACATCAACGAGCATCAAGCCTAGTTGAAGGTGTCCGGCACCCGCCTCGGGTGCTCGGAGGCTCGACAGCCGTCGGTCGCAGCGCGATGCCGGCGCGACGGCGAGCGTCGACTGTCGCGTTTTGAACGAAGGGGTAGGCAATGTCAGGCAGAAGGGTAGTGGTCACCGGTTTGGGCCTCGTGGCGCCGGTCGGTCTGGACGTCAAATCATCCTGGGACAACATCCTGGCCGGCAAGAGCGGAATCAAGCCTATCACTCATTTCGACGTCGAGCCGTTCAGCACGCGCTTCGGCGGACCCATCTACGGTTTTCAGATTGGCGACTATGTCTCCGATAAAGAAGCCAAAAAGATGGACAAATTCATCCACTACGGCATGGCGGCGGGCTGTCAGGCAATCGCCGATGCGGATCTGGATATCACCGACGAGAACCGTCGCCGCATCGGCGTTGCGATCGGCTCGGGCATCGGTGGCATTACCGGCATCGAGAACAACTACGAAGCCTATCGGTCGAAAGGACCGCGGCGGATTTCACCGTTCTTTGTTCCGGCTAATATCATCAATATGGTTGCCGGTAACCTCTCGATCAGGTTTGGACTCAAGGGTCCGAACTACTCCATCGTCTCTGCCTGCAGCACTGCGACACACAATATCGGCGAGGCGGCCATCATGATCCGCCACGGCTACGTTGACGTCATGATCGCGGGTGGCGCCGAGATGGCGACCTCCCCGGTGGGCCTGGGCGGCTTCGCTGCGGCTCGCGCGCTCTCCACACGCAATGACTCTCCCGAGACTGCCAGTCGTCCGTTCGATCGTGATCGGGACGGTTTCGTGCTGAGCGACGGGGCCGGGGTGGTGGTGCTCGAAGAGTACGAACGTGCGAGGGCGCGCGGCGCCCATATCTACGCCGAGCTGGTTGGCGTTGGGATGAATTCGGATGCGTACCACATGACCGCTCCGGCCGAAAACGGCGAGGGCGCCTGCGATTGCATGCTGCTGGCCCTTGCCGACGCAGGTCTGCCGACGGATCAGGTGCACTACATCAATGCGCACGGCACCTCGACGCCGGCCGGCGATCTCGCCGAGACGATGGGGATCAAGCGCGCGTTCGGTGAGCAAGCCTACCGGATCCCGGTCAGCTCGACCAAGTCCATGACAGGCCACATGTTGGGTGCGGCGGGCGGTGCGGAGGCGATCTTCACCATCCTGGCCATCCGGGATCAGGTTGCACCGCCGACGATCAACTACGAAACGCCGGATCCGGCCTGTGATCTGGACTATGTCCCGAACACTGCCCGCGAGATGCGTATCGATGTGGCCCTGACAAACTCGTTCGGCTTTGGCGGGACGAACGGGTCGCTGGCGTTTCGCCGGATCTAGAGCGGTTTTCAAGGGCGATTGACCGACCCGCGCTCTGCCCCGTCGCGCTGCGATCAGGCGCAGTCCCAGGGCGCGTCTGCCGGGTCGCTCCATCGCGCGCTGATCGATGGTGACGAGCAGGCGCGGATTTCGATCGAGGATCGCGGCCTGCATTACGGCGACGGCCTCTTCGAAACCATCCTGATCCGCGACGCGATGCCCTGTCTGTGGGAGCGCCATCTGGCGCGATTGCGGTATGGCGCCGAGCGGCTTGGTTTACCCCTGCCGGCCTGCGCGATGTTGCAGCACGAGGCCGTTCGGGCTATCGCGGGTCTGGAGCAGGGTATCCTGAAACTGATCCTGACGCGCGGAGTCGGGGGCCGTGGGTATCGGCCCCCCTCGACGCCGGTCCCGCGTCGTATCCTGCTGTCTTATGGTCTAATCTCGGGCGATGATCGGGCTGCGATCTCAGGCGTCCGCATCCGGTACTGCGACACCCCCGTCTCGATGAACTCCGCTCTGGCCGGCATCAAGCATCTCAATCGCCTCGATTCCGTCCTAGCGCGGCGCGAGTGGGACGACCCGCTGATTGCGGAGGGGCTGATGTGCGACGAGCGCGGTGATCCGGTGTGCGGAACCATGACGAATCTGTTCGTCTGGGACGGCCTCGGGCTCGTGACCCCCTGCATCGCGCGCCACGGCATCGCGGGCACTGTGCGTGCCGT
>JBGSKP010000603.1:0-5198 GCA_041741175.1 Thiocapsa sp.
CGCTCACGGGAATCTGCCTCGCAACCTTAGACTTGCACGGCAGTATACTGATTCCTCACCGAAAGTTTACGAAGAACTTTTTTTGAGCCCAAGCTAACCCGCTGTTGCCGAAAGGAAAGATTTTTCGGCGGGAATTGCTGCATCGAGCAAGGCATCGAGCAGGGCATCGGCCAAGGCCAAGCTAGACTACTGCACGTCCTTGTCCAGCAACGTTTCGGCCCGGTTGCGCTCGAGATCGAAGCGCAGATTCACAGCGCGCGCTCGGATCAGTTGGAACAATGGGCGCTGCAGATCCTGGACTCACAGTGCCTGGAGGATGTGTTCGGGGCGACGGGAGAACATTGAGTCATGCTCTGAGTCTGCCGAATGTCGTCAAAACAGCGGACGCGAGATCGATCCCGCCTGGAACCTGGGTTTGGTGTATCGGGCGCTCGGTGCCGAGCGTATCGATGACGGACGAGCACGCCACGCTCGCGCCTCTCGCCGAGGCACTGAACGCGCATTTCGATCAGATGAGCATGGACGAGATCATGGCGCGGATCGAGCGCTTGGGGATGGAGCGCCGACAGGAATTGCTCGTGTGGCTTGCTCGGCAAGTGGTGCCGTGCTGATGTCCTGAATGGCTTACCGAGAGATTGGGCTCGGGCTGACGGCCGGCCCTGCGTCAGTCCGTACTAGCGAACCGATACGTACCCCGTCCGGCGGCCTTGGCTTGGTACATGGCGAGGTCGGCCCGGTTGAGCAGTGTCTGCGGATCGTCGCCATGGTCGGGGAAGATGGCGATTCCGATGCTGCCTCCGATGCGCACGGAGTCGTTCCCGATCGCGAAGGGTTCCCGAAGGACTTGGAGCAGCTTCTCGGCGACCGTCTGCAGGAAGGCGCGGTCCGCGATGTGGGCGACGATGACCACAAGCTCGTCCCCTGCAAAACGGGCGACGGTGTCTGTTTCGCGCACGGACTCCAGCAGGCGCTCTGCGACCTGGCGTAGGAGGAGATCGCCTGCGTCGTGCCCCAGCGAGTCGTTCACCTGTTTGAAGTCGTCGAGGTCGATGAAGAGAATCCCAACGCGCTTGGCCTCGCGGCGGGCCAGTTTCAGCTCCTGTCCCAGGCGCTCGACGAGGTAGCTGCGGTTCGGCAGGCCCGTAACAGCGTCGAAATTGGCTCGATAGAGTATCTCCTCTTCGGTCTCGCGCCGTTTGGTGATGTCGCGGAAGACGACGACCGCGCCGGTCGTGATGTCTTCCGGCATCATCGAGGTCGCCACGTACTCGACGGGGAAGCAGCGTCCGTCCGCGCGGCGAAAACGCGCGGTATCCGCGACCTCGGCCCGACCGCTTGTCAGTGCGCGGAGTAGCCGTGCCGCGTCGGTCGCTTCAGCGGATGCGCGGGTCGGTCCGCAGAGGATCAAGCGGTTGGCGTCTAGTCCCTGGATCTCTGCACGGGGGTAGCCAAGCATGCTAGCGGCCGCGGCGTTGACAAACAGGATGCGTCCGTCGCGATCGACGCCGAAGATGCCGTCTCCGGCGGTCTATAGGATGGACTCGTAGCGCCGCGCCAACTCTCGTCGCTCGCGCTCGTCGGCGGATAAGCGTCGGGCCAGGCCCCGTGCGCGAAAGGCAAAGATGAGGGTGAGGACGGCGACGCTTGAAAACGCCAGGATCGCTATGGGCAGCACGCTTCCAATCATGGATCGACCCGGCGCGGGCGGGGTCCAGGTGAGCATGCCCGCGGAAGTCCCGTCGGCCAGGACCAGGGGCATGCGGGCCGTGCCGGGCTCGAGAGCCCCTCCACGGGTAAGTCGAAGCACTCCCATGATGTCGCGGAGCTCCGGCAGGATCCTGTCATCAAGCGCGACTGCGAAGAGCATGACGGCGCCGGGCGCCTCGACGGGTGGAGTAAAATGCTCTTCGTGTAAGAATCGGCTGGCTGCGGCCAAGTAGACTGTTCCGTCCAGCTCGATCATCCCCGTCGTCGCCGATTGCTGAGCCGAAGAGGAGGTGCTGAGCCGCTCGCTGTCCAGCAACGCTTTTGTGGATGAACCGAGGTTGAGGTCGGCAGGCGCGCTTCTGGTCCAGTCAGGGGTCGAGATGAAATAGACCTGGTCGCCACCGTCCGCGGCGAGGGTGAGGGAGAGGTCGAATGTCGCGATCGTAAACTGACCGGGGTTGTTGTCCCACCAGTCCACGTCATGCGCCCGGATCACGTGCTCGATGGCTTCGTCCCATGCGGCATAATCTTTGACGTGGTCGGCGAGATGGCGGCCCGTCATTAGGAGCAGCCCGTCGAGCTGCCGCAAGGATGCTTCGGCAGCGGTCTCGTCCTGGATACGCCCCGCGTGCAACAGCATGAGCACGGTAAGGGTGAGGCTGACGAGGATCGTGACGATGACCACCTTGATTAGTGTGCCGAGCGTCCGCACGGCCGAGCCGCGCGGGGTTTTGGCCGATGTGCCCTTCGGATCCAGCAACGTCGATGTTCTCCGAAAATCCCTCTCCAGTCGGAATAATATCAGACTCTGCCGTCAGATCCGGTGTGGCGCGACGTCGCCGCAAAAGGCTGATCGAGCATCCGGGTGAACACTCGCATTCGGTCGCATTTGCGCTGCGCTCGATACCGAGCCGGAGGATTCGATGCGATTTTGTTAAGAAAACCGTCAGCGATCTTGCTTGGGACGGCTTTGCCTGGTTTGCCACCGAGCCGGACAATCTTTTGCGGTTCCGGGCTGGACGGATCGCCTTGGACCGATTGATTGGTCTCGATTCATCAGATTAGCGACGCCAGTTGAGAGGCTGATAGACCCCTCAAGAAAGGGTCATCGCCAGCCGGTGTCGCAGCGAGAATCTTTCGTCGTTTAAGATCGGAGTTGGACATGTCGGAATCAACGCATCAGGGGGGCGCCTGAAGTCGATCGAGCAGGTCGAAGGTAATCGCACCCGTGGGGGCTAAACCGCGCTCGACTTGGAAGCCTCGGATGGCATCGTGGGTGCGGGGGCCGATGAATCCGTCTTCCGGACCGGCGTCGTAGCCGAGTGCATTCAAATGTCTTTGGATCAGGAGGACCAGGGCGTTCGAGAGGGGTGGCGCCTCGACAGGACGCGGTGTCCCTTCAACTGTCAGGCACCGGGTCAACTGGACCTGACCATCGCTCGGCGAATGACGAAAAACATAGGTCTCATCGGGGTCGCACAGCCCTGTGCTTGCTTTCGCAGCGGGCGCCTCGCGATCCAGCATGGAGGTGTCGGCCCGAGTTGTGTCGGCCCTTGTGGTGTCGGGGGTCGCCCGGTCGGGAGTGGTGAGCCCGACGTCGTTCGACGCGACGCCCGACTGATCCGAGATCTCGGCAGGCGCTTCGCGCGGCGAAGCGATTCCTGATTCCTCTGCGAATGGGGTCTGGAGCGCGTCCTCGACGGGCGCGTCAGCGATGGGTGCGACCGACTCGGCGACCGATGGCCTGGCATCCGGCGAAAGTTGATCCGCGACTGTTTCCGCGGGGGTGATCTCGCCCGTCATGGTGTCGGAAGGGGCCGTCATGGATGGCGGCGCGGCGCTCTCCATGACGCGTGTGACATCGTCGGAGTCTTGCCAGGGTACCGCGACGCGCTGGGTCGGAAATAGCATCGCCAACGCGATCAGTGCGACAGTCAGGACAAGCCAGAGCGCACCGGCCACCGGCCAGGCCGTGAGTTGGTGATCCCAATCCGGTGTCGGCCGACGCGCCCAGTGGATCAATCGCGCCGCAACCGGGTCGAGTGCGCGCGCCATGGCGCGCCGGAAGGCGCTTCTCAACCAGCGCAGACTCCAATGCAGACTGGCCAGGACGGGGCGCAGCAGAGCGAGCAAGTCGCCGGGCTTGATGGTGTCGATGACGGGCGCGACCAGGGTCGGCCGACGCAGGGCGACGGCGATGACCGGCAGGGCGAGCAGGACGGCCAGCAGGATCAGGCCGACATCCGTGAGCCAGGCCGAGGGCGAGCCGAGCAGGAGCGGATAGAGAATCACCAGTCCAAGCAAAGGAATCCAGCCGACGAGTGCCCAGTTCAGCTCGGTGCTGACCGTCCGGTTTTCGGCATGGCCGCGCTTGAGGTGCCACATCATCCAGAGGAACCGGGCCATCATCAAAGCGGTGGCGATCGTCATCAGGGCAATCGCGATCGTCAACCCGGCCCAATCGATCTCGGCGATGGCCGGCTTGATGCCGTACTTCGCCACGGCGCCGCTGGTCAGCGGTACGGCGGCCATGGACAGTGCGAGCAGCACCAAACCAGCAAGGACCAGGGACTGCGCGTCGGCGGATTTGCGCAGACCTACGCCGAGAAACAGACCGCCTTTCGTCAGCGCATGGTGTCCGGCGTAGAGCGCCAGGCCGATGGCGGCGGCCGGCGCCAATTGGGGCTCGATCAGCATGAGCCCGATCGTGATGACCATGAGCCCCATCTTGCCGACGCTCGAGTAGGCGAGCAGCACCTTGGGGTTGGACTGCACCAGACCGATGGGGACCGCGTACAGTGCCGTGGCGAGGCCGATGCTGACAAACAGCAGGCCCCAGCCCGGTAACGCGATCTCGCCAACGGGCAAGAATCGGAGCCAACCGAGCAGGGCGACCTTGATCATGGCCCCGCTCAAGACCGCGCTGGCCGGGATGGGCGCGGCCGGGTGGGCAAGCGGCAGCCAGACGTGCAGGGGCACTAGACCGGCCTTGACCGCGAAGCCGAGCACCAGCAGCCCGATCGTCAAGTCGTTCAGCGCGATCAGATCCTGAGGGGAGGGATGGATCGAGCCGGTCGTCGAGGCAATCATGACCAGTGCCGCGAACAGGGCGATTTCCGCCCCCAGGGTCAGGATCAGATAGGTTTTTCCCGCCCGCAGGGCTGCCCGATCGCCTTCGTGGATGACCAGGCCATAGGAGGAGAGTCCCATGAGTGCAAAGCCCAAGTAGAAACTCACCAGATCCTGCCCCGTGATGAGCAGAAGATTGCCGGCCATCGCCAGGAGGAAGAAGCTGTTGAAGCGTCCGACCTGGGGCGTGCCACGCAGGCTCGCGACGGCATAGATGCCGGCGGCAATCCAGAGGATCGAGGTAAAAATCAGAAAGATCCGATCGATCTCGTCCAGACCGAAGCGCGCGCCGAGCAGCAGCCAGGGCAAATCGAGCGACGCCCCGCTCGGCACCAGCAGTGCCGCGGCCAGTGCCGGTACGG
>JBGSKP010000604.1:0-20503 GCA_041741175.1 Thiocapsa sp.
GAGAGCCTGCGCAACCAGTTCGCCGGCCAGGAGCGGGTCACCGTCGTGCTTCACCGCGACGATGGCAAGATCAACCACATTCGCAAGGCCACCCGGCCTGAACCCCACCAGCAGGTCCTCTACAACGCCCTGGGCCTACCCCACCTGCCCGGCAAGACCGAGAAGACGCTCATCGACCCGCACGCCGAGAGTTCACAAATGTAGTGACCAACTCTGCCGCGAAAATTCTCTAACTCATTAAAAATACGCGGCAGGCTGGGTGGGGGTGACAAAGATGGGTCAGGTTCTTGCACACCTATCGTATTTATCCACTCTTGGGCCCGCCAGGCACCCCTCGCCGGCTCGGCAGGGCAAACTTCCTCCCGGATCACCTCCAGTTCGGTAGCGTTCAACGCCCGCCCATACAGCTTGTCCGGCTGCCGCTCACTCAGTAGACCGGGTCCCCTTCGGTTGACGATGGGGCAATTCCAAAAAAGGTCAGAGATTATGCGTTCAGCCCCCGCCCGGCGCGCGGATTGTGAGGGCACGGAGACGAGGGTAACAATGTAGCTTTGGACACATACGCCTTCACGAGAGTGAAAAGAAGCGAGTTGCGTTCCAGCAATCGTTGCTCGCAACAAAAAAATAAAGCGGACAATTCTCCGAACCCAACAGGCACCGAGAGTTTCGCCATGTGTACTTCATACACGAACGCCGCCCAAAGCGAACACGAGCAACATTCCCAACCCAACCAGACGCAGGACGCCATGACCACACCAACCCACGCGCCACCACACCCTGCCGCAATCGGGCTCGCTGACCTGCAGCAACTCACGGGGTACACTCGGCCCGCCGACATCGAGCGCTGGTGCAAGCGCAATGGGGTGAGGTACTTTTTGGGCAAGCAAGGTGCCTGGACCACGATCGATGCCGTCAACGCCGCTCTCGGCGTCACACGCAATGTCCCTCCCAAGCCAACACGCCTGGAGTTCTGATGCCACCCCGCCCCCGCCAACACGCCACGACCCTACCACTCGGGATCAAGGGCGACGCCCTGCCGGTCGGCGTCTATTGGGACCCCAGCGGGCACGGACGCTGGCTGTATAAGCGCCACGACAAGGCGACCGGGAAAAGCCCCGCCACGCGCATTGCCGGGCCCACCGCAACCCTGCGCGAGATCTGGGATGCTTACGAGGCGTTCAGCCGCCCCGAGCCCCGAACGACCATGGCAGACCTGATCGCGGACTTTGAGCGCTCCACCGACTGGGATGAACTCGCAGCGAGCACCCAGACAGATTACCGCAACTGTGCCACGGCGATTCTTGGCGCTTCGACCAAGCTTGGAATCAAGGTCGGCGACACCCGCCCCGGAGACTGGACCCCCGGCGCCGTGCGCGCCTACGTGGATCGTCGCGACAAATCCAGCCGCTCCCGCGCGAACCACGAACTACGGTATCTGCGACGCCTATTTGCATGGGCCTATGAACGCGACCAAATCCCCGCCAACCCCGCCAGAGGCGTGAAGACCCTGAAG
The DNA here is from genome assembly GCA_041741175.1 of Thiocapsa sp. Taxonomy (GTDB): domain Bacteria; phylum Pseudomonadota; class Gammaproteobacteria; order Chromatiales; family Chromatiaceae; genus Thiocapsa. Next base: position 1,514 of record JBGSKP010000604.1, read on the forward strand.
GAGGCGTCGCGAGACCGCTACGTGAGCGACGACGAATACATCGCCTTCCTAACCTTCGTTGCGGCCCGATTCCCCTACCTGGTCCCCGCCGCCGAGTTGGCCTACCTCTGCCGCCTGCGGATCAGCGAAGTCTGCGACCTCAAGATCGCTGACATCAGCGAAGAGGGGCTCTTTGGCGCGCGCAGAAAAAATAGCAGAGACGCACTCACCGGCTGGACCCAACGCCTAAAGTTCGCCGTGGATGGCGCAATCAGCCTGCACACCGACATTCCATGCCCATACGTCCTCCCCGGTAAGTCCAATGGCCGCATGATGGTCTCAACCGTCCAAACCGCCTGGCAGCGCGCAATGGTCGATTGGGAGAAACTCGGCAACGCGCGATTTACGTTCCATGACCTTAAAAGAAAGGGCGTCAGCGATGTCGAAGGCGATAAGCTGGCCGCGTCCGGACATCGATCGATGGCGATGCTTAAGGTCTATGATGTGTTGCCGAGCAAAGCATCGGCGACACGGTAATTCTCAGGAGTATTCTCAGGGGGCATAAAAAAGCCAGCTCGCCTCTCGACTAACCGGCTGTTTTATATGGTGGGTCGTGTAGGATTCGAACCTACGACCGATGGATTAAGAGTCCACTGCTCTACCAACTGAGCTAACGACCCGGAGAGACTGGATTGCTCGATCGACAGCGACATCGCCGCCAGTTGATCAACATCCCGATAAGAAGTTGGGGTGGACGATGGGGCTCGAACCCACGACCACAGGAATCACAATCCTGCGCTCTACCAACTGAGCTACGTCCACCATAGATAGCACACCGTTCCCTGGTCGCGGCGCATCCCACGCGTTCCCGTCCACTGACTACGTAAAACCGCTGTCGAACAACAGACTACCGCTTAAAACCCGTCGAGCCTCGTATTGGCGCGCTCGGCAGGACTCGAACCTGCGACCCACGGCTTAGAAGGCCGTTGCTCTATCCAACTGAGCTACGAGCGCCGATCGCATGCGCTTCGAAGCCGGCGCCCAAGTGCCACAAGCGACTTCTGTCAGGAGCGGCCTCATGGACAATTGGGTTGGCAATTGGTCGGGGTAGAGGGATTCGAACCCCCGACATCCTGCTCCCAAAGCAGGCGCGCTACCAGACTGCGCTATACCCCGTTTTCGGACGTTCAGCACCGAAATCGAAGAGCCGGGACTATACGCCCGGCTTACCTGCGCGTCAATCATTCGATACGCCCTGACCTTGCCGCCATTCAGTCCCGACGCAGCCGTCACCGACGCGACGCCCGCCGCCCTGCGTTTCCATCCGCAGCGGCGCTCGCTATGATGCCGCCAAGATCACGCACCACAGGACCACAATGAGCGCACAGATTCTGGATGGGAAGGCGGTTGCCGCGGAGATCCGCGTCGAGATTCGCAGGCGTGTGGACGACATCCTCGCCGCGGGTGGACGTCCGCCGGGTCTGGCGGTGGTGCTGGTCGGGGAACATCCTGCCTCCGAGGTCTATGTGCGCAACAAGCGCAAGGCCTGCGCCGAGGTCGGCTTCCACTCCGCGATGCATGATCTCCCGACGACCGTAAGCCAGAGCGAGCTTCTGGATCTGATCGACCGGCTGAATGCGGATCCGCTGATCGACGGCATCCTGGTCCAGCTGCCGCTGCCCGATCAGATCGACGAGGCCGCCGTGACCGATCGCATCCTGCCCACAAAGGATGTCGACGGCTTCCATCCGGAGAATATCGGTCGCCTGGTTCTGCGTCGCCCCTTGCTGCGGCCCTGCACCCCCAAAGGCGTCATGACGCTCCTGGCCCGCACCGGTCAGGCGCTCGAAGGATTGGATGCCGTGATCATCGGTCAGTCCAATATCGTCGGGCGGCCGATGGCCCTGGAACTCCTGGCCGCACGCTGCACCATCACCGTCTGCCACAGCCGGACGAAGGACCTGGCGAAGAAGGCGCGCGGTGCCGACATCCTGGTCGCCGCGCTGGGTCGAGCGCGCTTCATACCGGGCGACTGGATCAAAAACGGTGCGATCCTGATCGATGTCGGGATCAACCGCACCGATGCAGGAACACTCGTCGGCGACCTGGATTTCGAGCCCTGCGCGGCGCGTGCCGACTGGATCACGCCGGTGCCGGGCGGCGTCGGCCCCATGACCATCGCCAGCCTTCTGGAGAATACGCTGCAGGCTGCCGAGCTGCATGCCGCACAGCATCACAGGCACCCATCGTAACCGCCCGATGCGGCGACGCGATCAAGACACGCTCGGCAGCAGGGCCGTAGCGAGACCCTCGGCAACCCTCACGCAACCACGACCGGCGCGCTTGGCCTCGTACATGGCCTCGTCGGCGCTTTGCAGCAGTGTCATCGGCGCATCCCCATCTACCGGAAAAAGGGCCGCGCCGATACTGGCCCCCACCTGGATCTGTACATCGCCGATGACGACCGGTTTTGAGATCGTGGCGACGATCTTCTGCCCCGTCAGAACCACATCGGCTGGATCCCGGAATCCTTCCAACACCAGCACGAACTCGTCGCCGCCTAAGCGGGTCACGACATCGCCTGCCCGAACGCTATGCTCAAGGCGCTGGGCGATGAGCTTCAAGAGCGTGTCACCGATCGCGTGACCATAGGTGTCGTTGATGGGTTTGAATCCATCAAGATCGATGAGCAGCAGAGCGAGCTGGCGCTGCTCGACGTGCGCGCGGCCGATGGCCGCTGCCAGATTGGCATCCAACAGATTGCGATTGGCCAGCCCGGTGAGCGGATCACGGTGAGCCAATGTCTCGAGCGATTGGCGCTGACTGCGCAGCTCGGCATTCAGCCGAGTAAGCTCGCGGGTGCGCTCCTCCACATGCTGGTCCAACTCCTGCTGCCTGCGCCCCAGCGCCGCGACCATATCCTGCCGGGCGCGCAGTGCCTCGTCTTCGGCGGCTTCTTTGTCGCGCCGCAGCTCGGTGATCCGCTCCGCCAGCGCAAAGGAGAGCAGCAGCATCTCCAGCGCACTGGCTATCTGCATCCCGTGACGGGTCAGGAAATTAGTCGGGACCCACCCCAGGTTGCGCGCGGCGAGCAGGGCCGTTCCCGCCAGCAGGAGGGTCCAGGCCAGCAGGAAGAAGCGTGCAGAACGCTGTCCGCGCTGCAGACAGCGCACACCCGCGGCAACGGCCACCACCGGGAAGGCAATGCCGGCAAGCGAGGTGGCAACGGCGTGAAACTGATAGGGCCACCAGGGGGTGCCGAACGCCAGGGCCGCGAAGACACCGGCGCACAGGAGCAAGGCCCGATCGATCCAGGGCGTGTAGAGACGCGAGGCGAGAAAGGCGCGCGAGAAGAGTGCGCCGAACAGACCGGTCAGGTCAAAGCCGACCACCGCAGCAAGATTTCCCCAGGCCGGCCAGTTCGGCCACAGATACTCGAAGAAAAGCCCGTTCCAGGAACCCTGCCCCAAGGCCATCGAGCTGACGAACAAAACGTACCAGAGGTAGACATTGTCGCGCAGCGACAGATAGAGCAGCCCGTTGTAGGCGAACAGCGCACCCAAAATCCCGAAATAGAGCCCCATCGCCAGGTACCCATGGCGGCTGGCGAGCACGAAGGCCTCGGGCATCCACAGCAGACTGCCTACCGTTGCGCTTCCTGCGGTTTTGACCCGCAGATAGAGGTCGACCGGAACCCCGCCAGGCACATCCAACGGAAACACGAAATGACGGTTCCGATACGGACGTTCGGCAAACGGCTTCCGATCGCCGGCCGCGTAGTCGACGATCACCTCGCCCGTGTCGCGGGCGACCAGGTAGACCTGCACGTCGTCCAGGGTCGGAAACGGCAGCTCGAGCAGACGCCGTCCGCCGGATCCCGCATCCAGAGCGGTCTTGAACCACCATGAGGACGGCGAGTAGCCGAGATTGGGATCGGCGCCAAGGCCAAGTGGCACGAAACCGACCGACGCCATGACGGCAGCCAAATCGAGGTTCCCCGCCGGGTCTTCCAGCACCTGGTACTGCGGTCCCAAAAGGATCGGATCCTGGCGGCCCTCCGACACCGAATCAGCACTCACCGGTCCGGCGTATGCCAGCGGCGCCAGGCCAACCAAAAGGCAGAGCACGCAGATCGCCCGACACGCATCAACAGCGCCAGACGAGAGCAAGGCTATCAGTGGCGCGGTCAATCGCAGCGGACTTTTGAGGTTCAAGCCGACTCTGCGCGCAGGACGCGGTTTAGCCCGGTTCATGCGGCTTGGAATGGGAAACATTCATAAAGCAAATGCCTCCTCGAATCAGGAAGCCGGCCGAACGCGATAGCAGACCGTAGTGGCCGACACGCCCGGCGGCGGCGCGCAGGATGAGGCCGGCCGTCACCGCCCCGCTGCCGCCCGAACCTGTGATGGCAAGGGTGGCACCCCCGGCGAGGGTCGATCGCTCGATCATGTCTGCTCCGCATGCGTGAATCGCCTCGGCATTTGAACCGTAACGGTGCGGATTGTGCAAAGGTTTTTCTTTGGGTCGGAGGGGTGTGGCGCTGGGGGCTGGGGCCGGAGCACCCGGCGCCCTGCATCCTTAACCTGGCGACGTGAACCCTGAACCCTGAACCCTGAACCCCGAGCCCTGTACATGTGCGACATGGATCCAATGCGCTGTCTTGTCGGAAAGACTCCAACCGGTGCTGCGACCACCGTCAAGTCATTGACGTATCGGTGTCGAGGCTACTGGCATGCTGATTGCTGACATCTTGATCAACATTTGCGAGGAGCCGAGCATGGGATTGCACCAGGTTACAATCAACGATACGACTTTACGCGACGGCGAGCAGTCCGCTGGTGTCGCCTTTTCTCTGGGCGAGAAACTGGCGATCGCGCGCGGACTGGACGCCTTGTGCGTGCCCGAGCTGGAGGTAGGTGTTCCGGCGATGGGCGAGGAGGAGCGCGAGTCAATCCGTGCGGTGGCGGGCCTGGGTCTGCGCGCACGGCTGATGGTCTGGACGCGGATGCGCCCGGGCGACATCGCGCAATGTCGGGGCTTGGGCGTCGACATGGTGGATCTCTCCATCCCCGTTTCGGATCAGCAGATCACCCACAAGCTCGGCCGTGATCGGGACTGGGTGCTGGAGCAGATCGCCCGCCAGGTCGCTGCCGCTGCGGATCTTGGACTTGATGTCTGCGTGGGCGCGGAGGACGCGTCCCGGGCCGATCCGCAGTTCCTCTGGCGAGCCGCAGAAGCCGCTCAACTGGCCGGCGCCCGACGCTTTCGCTTTGCCGATACGCTCGGTCTGCTGGATCCGTTCGGGGTCTTCGAGCGCATTCGTGACCTGCACGCCATCGTCGATCTCCAGATCGAAATGCATGCCCACGACGACCTCGGACTGGCCACGGCCAACAGCCTGGCCGCGGTACGCGGCGGGGCCACCCATCTGAACACCACCGTCCACGGTCTCGGCGAGCGGGCGGGCAACGCCGCGCTGGAAGAGGTCGTGATGGGGCTCAAGCACCTGCACGGCATCGACAGCGGGATTGATCTGCACAGTTTCGGGGCACTCTCGCGGCTGGTCGCGGAGGCATCCGGCAAACCGGTCGCCTGGCATAAAAGCCTGATCGGCGACGGTGCCTTCACGCACGAGTCCGGGATCCATGTCGATGGGCTTCTGAAGGATCCATTGAATTATCAGGGCATCGATCCGGCTGAAATCGGACGCCGCCATCGACTGGTGCTGGGCAAACACTCGGGACGTCATGCCGTGCGCCAGGCTTACGCGGAATTGCTCTGCCTCGATCTGGAGCTGGGCGATGCGGATCGGCTGCTGCCCTTGGTCCGACGCTTCGCCACCCAGCGCAAGCGCTCGCCGGAGGTTCCGGAGCTGATCGGCTTCCTGGCCGAGATCGGCGACACCCGGGCGTTCCGGGTCCAGTAGCCACGACAAGCAGGAGGGGTGATGGATCTCTTGGATTTCGACGGCGAACCCATGTACTTCGACGAGCCCGTCTCGCCGCAGGTCGAGGTGCTTCTGAACGAGGCCGCCGAGAGCTACGGCGAAACGGGCGCCGAGGATCGTCTGCTGCTCGCCTATTTTCTTCAGCCGGAACATCTGACAGTCCTGGTCGCGCTCTATCGCTATTTCTACTATCGCCACCGATATCGCGAAGCGCTCATTACGGCCGATCGCGCCATTGCACTGGTCGCTGCGCGACTGGATCTGCCGGCTGATTGGAGAGATTTACGCGAGTCCGATCTCGGGCAAGCCGTCCTGATCTCGATGAGCCTAACCCGTTTTCTCTTGCTGGCACTCAAAGGCTCGGGCTATCTGCTGTTTCGACTCGGCGACGCGGCGGGCGCGCTGAAGCGCTTCGAGAAGATCGCCGAGATCGACACCAGTGATCGTCTCGGCATCGGCGACCTGCATGCCATGGCCCGCTCTGCCGTGACCCGATCCGCGATGGAAGGCATCGGCGGGAACGTCCGATTCATCAAGCGCTGATCGCCGACCGGCGAGATGACCGCAAGGCCGCGAGCCAGCCTTGAATCAGGTTTAACGCTCGGGACGCGGTTGAGTGAACGACCCATAACCCCATTCTACGGAGCGTATCATGACCGACAATGAATTCGACCTCGACCTGGAAGAGCTCTCAAGCGCCGAGGATTTTCTCACCTATTTCGAGATCGATTTCGATCCCGGCGTCGTCCAGGTCAACCGCCTGCATATTCTGCAACGCTTTCACGACTATTTGGCTCAGGTCGACGAGATGCCCGATTCGGCGATCGCCCGCCGGGCGCTTTATGCCGATCACCTGCGATCGGCCTATCAGGATTTCGTGACCTCCAATGCCGCCACCGAAAAGGTGTTTCGGGTCTTCCGGATGAACGAGCCCAAGAGCGTTCGGGTGGCGCTCAGCGACTTGACCGAGCAGATGCCTCATGCGGCCCGACTTTGAGTTCGGCGACGCGGTGCGCGTTGTACGCAACGTGCGCAACGACGGCACCTTCCCGGGACTCCCGACCGGAACGCTCCTGATCCGCCGCGGCAGCACGGGGTTCGTTCGCGACATTGGCACCTTTCTCCAGGATCAGATCATCTACTCGGTTCATTTCCTCGAGCATGATCTGGTCGTCGGCTGCCGACAGGAAGAGCTCCAGGCCGCCGCAGCACCCTGGACACCGAGCCGCTTCGAATCGCGCGAGAAGGTGTCCGCCCGCGTTCCGCTTGGGGTTCGGGGTAAAGTTCTGGTTGAGCCGGGGGAGGTCGGCGAGGTCATGCGCGTGCTGCGGGATGATCCGGCCGGCGTCGCCTACCAGGTGCATTTCAACGATCGACCGACACTTCAGGTGCCCGAATCGGCCTTGATGTGCATCGATCAAGTGGATGACCCTCATCCGGAGGCACAGTGAGCGCGACTGCCACCGCATCAAACCAGGAACCGTGGAACGAGGAAGCCGACGGGGTTTATCGGTACCACCTGCTGCGCGCGGCGAGCGAGCGTTTCCAATGTGATCTCACGACCTTAGACACGGAGCAATTGGCAGCGGCACGCAGCCAGGCCAGCCGAACCTTCGAGTTGGAGAGCCGGGCTGTATCCTCCTGCGAGGCGCTGGATGTCGTGATTCCCGAGCACCGTCTGGCCGACGCGATGCTGGCGCTGCGAACGCGCTATCCGGACAAGGATGCATTCGAGGCCGATCTCAAACGAAACGGGCTCGACGAAGACGACCTGCGCCGGGCGTTGCGGCGCGAGCTGACATTCGACGCGGTCATGCAGCGGATCGGCGCCTATGCCCCAGCCGTCACGGAGGTCGAAGAGCGGCTATTCTACGAATTGCATCCGGATCGGTTCAGCACACCGGAACGCCGGGCTGTCCGCCATATCCTGATCACGGTCAATGACGATTTTTCAGAGAATCAACGCGATGTTTCGTTCGCGCGCATCGAGCGGATCGCGGAGACCCTCAGGCACCAAGGCATCGACCGATTTGGCGATCTCGCCCGCGAGCATTCGGAATGCCCCACGGCGATGCAGGAGGGCAGCCTGGGAGTGGTGCCACGCGGACAACTGTTTCCAGTGTTGGACGAAGCGCTCTTTCACCTGGTTGCAGGTTGCATCAGCGACGTCCTGGAGTCCGACCTCGGCTTTCATCTGCTGTTGTGCGAGCGGATCGAGCCGGCACGATCGATCACCTTCGAAGAAGCCCGCACAACCATCCAAGCGCGCCTGCAAACACGCCGTCAACGCGATGCGCAGAAAGAGTGGCTCGACTCGCTGAAGCGAAACTAATTCTATTCAACGGGTCGTTTCAGTTCGGCTTGAGCGGTTGATTCGAGAGCACGCCGTTTGGATTGAACGGCAAAGACACGCTCCGGTCTTCGTTTTCCCCTCTCCATGTGTTCGCGTCTCCGCGTAAACCAAGACGACCTCACGCGGAGGCGCAGAGAGCTGAGGAGAACGATGAAGGTTTCGGACGGCGCCAATGAATCAAAGCCGGCGCTATCCCGCAATTCTGCCCCGGTTCCAATGTTAAAGCCGGCCGCCCCGACGCCTAAGCGGCCGGCCCATCACCACCTTACGCCACCTGCTTGTTCTCACCTTCCAATTTGCGGATCAGCGGATAGAGGTGTTCGGTCTCACGCTGAATGCGATCCATCACCAGGGCGAACATTTGCTCGGTATCCTGCAAAAAGGACGGATGGTCATCAATCGTCAAGGAACGGCATTTCTGCGAGCACCATTGCTTAACATAGGAATTAAAAATGCGCTTGATCTCGGTCGAACCGGAGAGAAAGCGATTCGCGGTATTCTTGACCTTTTGATCCGGATACGAGATGAGCTGCCCGCAGATCTCCCGGTCAACAAGCTCCATATGTTCTTTAACGCGATTCGTCAGATCGAAAAACACATCGCAGGTAACATCCGTATCACACATGGAACGATCTCGAACCAAATAGAGAAAGACATTCGAAAGCTCAGTAATCTTGTGATTCTGCGCATGTAACTGGGCGAATGCGACCATTGTAAGACTCCTCCGGCCGATGGGTGGCAAACTTGGGTAGCTTCAGGTGGCTCGGCTGGAAGGCCGGGCTTCTTCTGTGGTGACCCAGGGTACAGGCTGCGGTCGTTCCCGCGGCTCCAGTAACCCCTGGTACTTATGGTAGTTTACGCGAAACCGCAATGTAAGAGTAGCCTAGCCTGCATCCAACGATATATCACCTGGAGCGACAGACCCCCGGCGAATTCCCGTTCAAAATAAATGGTTTTAAGAGATCCCTATCCCGCCACGACGGGGAAGGTCACTGCTACCGCGCAAGCGAATGCAATCGCATTCGCAATCGCAGCCACAGCCGGATGGCCTGTCGCGGTATATAGCCAACGGCTTATGAGCCCATAAACAAAAAAAAGCGCCAGGATGGCGGGGACGATGATAATCAGGAAAAAAAGCGCATTCAGATTCAGTGCGACGGCGATCAGGAGCGAGAGCAGGAACAGCAGTTTCGTCAACCAATAGCCCCCGGGCGCCGCCGCCGGACCACGTGTGGCCCACTCATCTGACAGAAAGTAAATCAACGTCCCGACCAGGATCACAAGCACCAGGGGTAGTCTGTCCCAGCCCGGTAGCAGCGCAGTAACGAATCGGTCGGTCGGCACCGCAAAGGACAAGGTTGCATAGACCGAGGCGGCGAGCGTTGCGACCGCCAGGGTTCCGATCCGGGTCCGTACCAGAACAGGCTCAACCCCGCCGCTTGGCACAAGGCGACGCGACAGCCAGACACCCAAGGCAGTCAGAATCCCGTACAGGGCAAAGTGCAACGCCAAGTAGTCACCGAGCAGGATCGGCAGAAAGTCGCTCGGGACAGGCCGCAGGAGCAGGGGCGTGAGCACGGCCGGAGCAATCGCGATCGGCAGCAGGCGGCGCCATGGCAAATCAGCACCCCGTGGAGGGTTGGCGACCCGCGGAAGCAGTCTGGACAGCGGCCAGGCGAGCAGGAGGATGCCCAGAAAGAGCAGTCCCAGGCCGGGGCCGCGGCGATCGACAAATCCGCTTCCGCTGCGCTCGAAGGTCTGATCCAGCCAGGCCAACGCCTCGGTCAGGGCGGCCTGCGCATACAGCACTCCGATATGCTCGACGCCCGCAGCCAGAGCCAGACGACGCGCACTGCCATCCGTGTGGCGACCATAGGTCTGCCCGTCCGCAACCTCGTCCCCGATAACCTTCGCGATGGCGGCGCGGCCTTGCCCGTGCAGCATCCCGGGCTCCAACGCACCGTAAACAAACAGGAGATTCCGTAACTCCGTCGTGTCGGTATCCGGGGACAGGTAAGGCGAGATCAGAACCGAGGCACCAACCGCCGGCCGGGTCCTGGCAGCGAACCGCACCATCACATCGCCAGCCATTGAGTGCCCGAGCAGAGCGAGCCTGCCGTCGGCTCCGGGCTGGCGCAGCCCGAGAGCAACCGCCGGCTCCAATGCATCCATCAGAACACGCAAGCGCGCGTCCTGATCCTCCAGGTTGGCCACGAATGGCGTCGTATTGCGACCATGGCCGGGAAAATCAAAACTGACGGCGATATAGCCGTTGCGCGCCAGGGTGACCGCATAGGCTTGCATCAACTGTTGCGACCCGGCGAATCCGTGCGCGATGACGACCACGGGCGCGGACAGGGCTCCGAGCGGACGGTACAGTGTCATGGGCACGCCCGCATCGCTTTCCTTGATTACGGCGATGCCCTGCGTCGCGGAACCCAACCGCTGCAGGCCCGCGATCAAAGCCCACAGGCCCAAAAGCCCCACAACGAGAAGGACAACCAGACGAGCGCCCTGCCGTGCATTCGGTGTCTGCTGAAAAAAGCGCATAGTGCCTCGGGATGACTGGTGAACGGGTCCACTGGGAGCAACGTAGCGGTGCCGTCTGATCAGGACAGCTGCCCGACGGCAAAAGCCATAACGATCGGGCGAAGCGGACCGCAGTGCTGCGCTGTCGGCGCTCGCGAAATGCCCCGCCGAAGAGATCTGGCTACAAGCCCGAGACGTGCAGCAGTACGGAACCCTTTTCAAGCGCTTGGCTTAGTGGCTGGTTGCGCCGCGCCGCGGGCGTTAGAATCACGCCACGATCTTGGCCTGACGTGCAGGGTCTGCCGTGCGAGCGACGTCGTCACCATGCGGCCGCGACGAACCGGAGCGCATCCACCGCTCGTCTGATCACCTGAGTCTTATGGAAACCTCATCATGCTGGACAAACAACTGCTTGATATCCTCGTCTGCCCCGTGACCAAGGGCCCGCTGATCTTCGACAAAACGCGCAGCGAGCTCATCTCGATCTCGGCCCAGCTCGCCTATCCAATTCGTGACGACATCCCGGTCATGCTCGAAGACGAGGCACGTCAGCTCTCGCAAGAGGAGCTCGAACGCTATCGTGAACAGCGCTCCGCATCGGCCAGACCCGGCTCGGCCAATCAGGGTTGACGGTCCCGTGACGGGCGTCGACCTCCCGCGTACGCCGCGTGCCATGAGTCCAGGACGCATGGCAATCGCCGTACTCGTCGCCCTGCAACTGTGCGTCGGCGGCTGCGCAACCAGCCGTGTTCCCGAACCGATCAGGGACACTGCACTGACCTCGCCCGTCGTCGCCGAGGTCCAGCAACGACCCGAGACGTTTCTCGGACAGCGGGTGCGCTGGGGCGGCACCATCCTCGCTGTGCGCAACGAACGACACACCACCGAGATCGAGATCCTCGCCAAACCACTCGAACGCGACGGCAAGCCGAATCAGGACGCGGGCGGTCTGGGTCGATTCATCGTTGAGCTCGCCGGATTCAAAGACCCGACGGCCTTTCCCAAAGACCGGCGGCTGACGGTCGTCGGTCCCTTGCGACGCATCCAGACGCGCGATGTGGGCGAGTATCCCTACCCCTACCCGGTCGTCGAAGGCGATGTCTGGCACCTCTGGCCCAAGCCGCCACCCGCCTACGCCACGCCAGGGCTTTACGACCCCTGGTATCGTCCCTGGTACGGGCCGGGTTTTGGCCCCTGGTATGGACCCTGGTATGGACCCTTGTATTAAGGGGCGCCGAATGCGCCTTCGATACCGACACAGTTTTTTTCGGCTGAACGAGGACTCCCGCCGATGAACCTGCTCACCGCCCTACGCGCTGTTCTGATCAGCGCACTCACCGTCTGCCTCAACCTTGTTTGCTTGACCGGCTGTGCGAGTCAGAAGACCTGCGTTGCGCCCGTCGGACCCTCCGGCCTTACGCCTGAAACCGCCGCTTCGTTCAGGCAAGGCGAGGGATCGGTCGTCACCTGGGGAGGCACCATTGCGTCCACCCGAAATCAAGCCGACGAGACCGAGATCGAGACGATCGGCTATCGCCTCGATCGCTGCGGAAAGCCGACGACAAGCGGGCAACCGATCGGCCGATTCATCGCCATCCACCGGGGCTTTCTGGAGCCGTCGGACTATCGAGAAGGTCGCCGGATCACGGCCACCGGACGCATCGGCCCGGCACGCGACGGCCGTGTCGGCGAAGCCAACTACAGCTTTGCCGTCTTGCAGGACGTCGTGATCCGCCTCTGGCCGGACGATCAAGAGAGCGCGCAGTCCGGATGGACACCGCGTCCCCGGCCCTGGATCAGCATCGGGGTCGGCAGCGGAGGCTATAGCGGCGTGGGGGGCGGCGTCGGTCTAGGTTTCTGAGACTAAACCACGTTCGCAGGGGTGAAGTAGGAGTGCTGGATACTGCTCGCTCAGCGCCTCCACGAACCCCCGGAATAACGCGGTTTAAGAGACTATTCAAAGGGTTAAACCGCGTGGACTCGGACCACGGTTGAGCACGCCCAGGGCAACCATGCTAAGGAAAACCACGCTCGTCGTTGCGGGCTGGGTTGAATAGCGGTTTAACCGGTGACGATGAGCCGCAGCGCATCCAGCCGCAGATGCGTCTTCGCCAGCACCTGCCCGAGTTGATCGCGTCTGTGCTCCAGTGCCGTGATTTCGTCGGCGCGCACGTTGGGGTTGACCCGCGCCAGCGCACGCAAGCGATCCAGCTCTTCGCCGAGTAGCACCTGCATACTCATCCTCGCCCCGTCGCGCAGATCGGCGACAGCCGCCCGAGCCAGGGTCTCGCCGGTTTCGATCATCCACACCAGACGCTCGCCACGCGACTCCAGCAGCATACGCGTCAGTTTCTGGTTGTGGCTCAGACAGTGGCCTTGAAGATCCTCGTGCGGAATCGTCTCAGCGAGATCCGCCCCGGACTCGTCGATCAAAAGGCGCCGCAGTGTCGGCGGCAGGAAGCGGCCCGCCTCCAGATTCGCCGGGGCCTGACACTCGGCCACATAGAGACACTCCAGCAGCACACTAGCGCGCTGAAAGCGCGCGTCGCGCACCATGGTAACCACCGAGGTGCCCAGATCGGAGGCGGTGAGCAGCTCCATCGCGGCGCGCGCCATCGGATGCTCGCGCGTCATGAACTCCCAGTGCTCGTGCGCCAGCGCGGTCGCCCGATCGAAGGTGATCTGTAGTCCCTCGTCGGGCAGCTCCGGGAAGCGCTCCTGAAGCATGTGAGCACCTGGGCGGACGACCAGCGAACCGCTTGGCGCGCTCTCATGCTCGACCCCGAAGCCATCCCAGAAGCGCGTCAGATAGTCCGCCAGTCCGCTGCTCGACTCCTCCTGTCTGATGGCTTCAACCAGGGCGGCGGATCGCTCGGGACGATGCGAGTGCAGCTCCAGCAGGCGATCGCGTCCGGCAGCCAGATCGGCGTTGATCCGTTCGCTGAGCGCCCGCGCCTGCGCAATCAGCGATCCGGTCTGTCCCGGATCGGCGAGCGCACTCAGCAGGCTGTCGCGAAGGCGCGCATAGACCGCCGGTGCGGCCGGACAGATGGCCGAGAAGGCATGTAACCCCTCGGTATACCAGCGGAACAACACCTCGCCCGGCCCGCCCACGAGATAGGGGACATGGAGCTGTATCCGGCGCGTCTGCCCGATGCGGTCGAGCCGACCGATGCGCTGCTCAAGAAGGTCCGGATCCAGTGGCAGGTCGAACAGGACCAGGTGATGGGCGAATTGAAAGTTGCGCCCCTCGCTGCCGATCTCCGAGCAAAGCAGGATCGGCGTGCCATCCTCTTCCGACGCGAAGTAGGCCGCCGCCCGATCACGCTCGCGGATCTCCATCTCCTCGTGGAAGACGGCCGCATGGATACCGGCGCGTCGCAACAGGACATCCCGCAAATCCAGAACCGTGTCCGCCGACGTGCAGATGAGCAGCAGTTTCTCGGGGCGCAGCCGACGCACCAGGTCAATCAGCCAGTCGACACGCGGATCGACATCCAGCCAGCCCGACTCCAACGCGCGTTCCGGCGCAAACCGCCTGATCCCCTCGCCGGGAAGCACACGATAGGCATCCGGCTCCGGCAAAGGATAGGCCAACAGATCGCGCCCCGGAAATCCAGGGATCGCCGCACGGGTATTGCGGAACATCACCCGGCCTGTGCCATGCCGGTCCAGCAGACGCTGGATGATGGTCTCCACCTCCAGTCCGTCGAGATCGCCCGACAGGTCGGCAATCAGCGTCCGATCGGCCTCCGCAAGCGGTTGTCCATCAAGCAGACGCGCCGCCGCGGCCGCAACCGGCGCATAGCCCGCCTCCTCCGCGAGAAAGGACGGATAGTCCTGGAACCGCTGGGGATCCAGAAGTCGCAACCGACCAAAGTGACCGGCGCGCCCCAACTGCTCCGGGGTTGCCGTCAGCAGCAGGACACCCGGTGTGCGCTCGGCGATGCCGGCAACCAGAAGGTATTCAGGGCTGACCGCGTCCTCGGACCAATCCAGATGATGAGCCTCGTCGACCACGAGCAGATCCCACTGGCCATCCAACAGGGCCTGCTGCGCCCGGCGTGAATACAGGATCCAATCCAAGCTGCACAGTACCTGCTGATCGGCGAGAAATGGATTGGCCTCGGCGTCCGAGAGTGACTCGAACCGCTCCGGGTCGAAGAGCGCGAAGCGCAGATTGAAGCGACGCCGCATCTCCACCAGCCATTGATGGAGCAGGGGTTCAGGCGTGATCACCAGGACCCGCTGCGCGCGACCGGTCAGCAGCATCCGATGCAGAATCAGTCCGGCCTCAATGGTCTTGCCCAGCCCGACCTCGTCGGCCAGCAACACCCTCGGGGCATCGCGCCGCGCCACCTCGGCGGCAATCTCAAGCTGATGGGGGATGAGCCCCACTCGTGCGCCGACCAGGCCACGCACCGGGGAGGCCTCTTCGCGCATCCCGAGCAGCCAGGTCCGCCAACGCAGACCGAACCAGTGATCGGCATCGAGCCGCCCTGACAGCAGGCGTTGCTGCGGCCGGTTGAAGCTGAGCCGGTCATCCAACTCCGCCTCGGGAAGCTCGCAGACAGCCCCTTCAATGTCCTCGCACCGATAGGTGAAGAGACCCGAGTCGAACGCAACGGCTAGGATCATCAGATCCCGACCCTCTCGGTCGCGCACCGGCTCGCCGGCAGACAGCTCCAGACGCACCAGGGGCGGATCCGGTAGGGCATAAGTGCGCTGCTCTCCGGTCGCCCGGTACGCGATCTCGATACGACGTCCTTCCACAGCGGTCACCAGGCCGAGGCCCAGCTCACCCTGAGTCTCGCTCAACCAGCGCTGGCCGGGTACGAAGTTGTGCATGGTGCTCCGATTGATGTCAGCCAATCCAGGGGCGTGCGCGTGGATGGATCGCCGCAGGGCGCCCAACCGCCATGCCAGTCAAGGCACGAGTGTCAGATCCGTTTGCGGCAGTCGAGGATGACCGACACCCCGTGCCGCTTGCCTTCCGGCATCGCCTGAATGATCGCTCGGCTCAAGGCTTTGGGCACGCGCTCGCACAGACGCGCGACCGTGTAGGACGGAAGACCGCCAGCCAGACGCACCGCCTCCAGCCGCGGAATATCCTCCAGGAGCTGTGCCTGGGAGGGCTCGCCGAGCCGGATAAAACGCAGCCGTGCAGCGTCATAGTCGCCGCGACCACAGGCGCGGCGGACGGTGGCGGCATCCTGATCAAAAGGTTCCTCGGGACACACGTCGCTCAACGCGGAGGCGCCGATCTGTACGGGACGATTCAAGGTATTGTTCATCAACTTCATCACCGGATTCTGCTCGAACGCCGAAAGGCGTTGCCAGAAAACCATATTGGTCCTGGAAGACAACACCGCGGGACGCCTTCCGGGCACGCCATGGCGTGAATCGGAAGGCGTTGCGCGGTCGCGACCAGGACGACCAAAGCCGGCGGTTGCCGACCCCGTTCAAACGTCGAACTCTCGAACAGATCAGGACAGTCAGGTCAGTGAGCCGGAACGGCAGGTTGGGTCCGATAACCGCTGCCGGGAACGGAACGTCGCGCCCGGCCCGGGCTTCACCCCGTGAGGACAAGGGTCGGGGGCTCTGGATCTTGCGGATGCTCTTCCGTCCGCGCCGGCTGAATCGCCACACGCCCGGTAGAGCCGGAGAGTCGGTCAGATGACCGTCTTGGAAGGCTCGCCCGATAGACGATTGTGCGACGCATGCGCCGGGTCATGACTGACCGTCACGCCTGTCTGCTGTCGACTCCAACTGTCCATACAAACGTAAACCTCTGTAGCCAAACACGTGCTCTCGGGGTCAGGCTGAGCCGACCCGGCTGAGAGCGGCGGGCATTATGCGGCGCTTCGGGTTGGCTGGCAAGGCGTTCGCCGCGCGGAGCGCGGGGCGCGGATCTCAGGCGTTTTTCGCTCCGACTCCAAATTCTTGTCCCAACGTTAGGGCAATCCGAGGCCGCAGCCGGGCGACCGGGATTCCTTGCCGCTAGGTAAGCGCAGGAGTAACCTTCCACGGCAAACGAATCACTGTCCTCGCTCCCCGAGACGATTCGCGGGCCAAGCGTTGACGGATCGGGTTCCCGATGCGTCCCGTCCTGCGTCATGTCCCAACCACATCAAGTGAACTGATCTCGGTCTGAATTCGCGTCAGATGTCATCTGCTGGAAAGATGGCACTGCCAGAATCCCTGGGACGAGAGCAGAAAGCAGATCTGTCCGAAGACCTGTCCAATCGCTGGCGCCATGCAGTTGGCGCCAACACACGTAGCGAACCCAAGACCCACAATTAGGAGCACAACATGCTTTCGGGAATGCTTGATAAGTTAAAAGAAATGGGTAATGGCATCAAAGACGATGCCTTGAAATTCAAAAATCGCGGCTTCATGGAGGCGTGCACGGCAGGCTGCGCGATCATCGCGAACGCCGACGGGGTCGTGACGCCCGAGGAGAAGCGAAAGATGATGGGCTTCATGAGCGCGTCCGACGTATTGTCGCTGTACGACACCACGGCGGTAATCGCCAGCTTCGAAAAGCATTGCTCGAAATATGATTTCGATGCCCAGATCGGCGAGGCCGAGGCGCTCAAAGTCGTCTCGGCGCTCAAGTCAAAGCCGGCGGAAGCACGCCTCCTGGTTCGCGCATGCTGCGTTATCGCCGGTGCAGACGGGAACTTCGACAAAGACGAGCGCGCTGCCGTCATGCGCATGTGCAACGAGCTGGGTCTGGACGCGTCGGAGTTCCTTCCGGCCGCTTGAGCAGTACGCTCTCCGCGCATCGGCCGATACCTCTCCGCCCGGCGCCCGACAGTCAGCGTCTGGTGATCGCCGGGCCGCGGTGTCGCCCGTACGGGAAAGGCTGCGTCCCGCGCTGCTGGTGACGGGCGAGACGGCTGGACTGTCTTGGTGGTCGCCAGCGGGCCGGCAGGGTGATAACTGCGCGCATTCGGTTCGCGCGTCGCGTGCGAGACCGCCGTGGAAGTCGCCTGAAAGGGAGACAGCGGGTGCAGATGGCGGGCTCGCCCTGACAAGACGCTCAAGCGCCCGAGCGAAAGTGGGCGTACTCAACAGATCAACCGCGGAGCACGGACAACATGGCTGTGAATCTGAGTAAAGGCGAGAAGGTATCCCTGGAAAAGGCCGGTGCCGGCGGGCTCTCGAAAGTCGCCCTGGGTTTGAGCTGGGGGATGCGCCAGCAGAAGGGTTTCTTCGGAAGCAAGCAGGTCGAGGTCGATCTGGACGCCTCCTGCCTGCTGTTCGCGGGAAAGGACGCAGTGGATTACGTGTGGTTTCAAAACCTCGCCACCCAGGACGGCTCGGTGCGTCACAGTGGCGACGACCGCAGTGGCGGCGGCGGTGAGGACGCCGACAACGAGGTCATTACCGTTGACCTGAGCAAGCTCCCGGCACAGGTCGACAGCCTCATTTTCACCGTGAACTCGTTTCTCAACGACTCCTTCGAAGGCATCCCGAACGCGCGCTGCCGGCTCATCGACGCGGCTGGCAATCGTGAGCTAGCCCGCTTCGAGCTCTCGCTCGACGGCGGCAAGCATACCGGCATGGTCATGGCCAAGCTCTACCGCGAGGGCGGCGCATGGCACCTCCAGGCCATCGGCGAGAAAGGCACCGGCCGGACCTTCAACGACATGATGCCGCTGATCGGCCGCTATCTCTGAGGTCAGCATTATGGATCTGCAATCGGGACAGAACATCGCGCTTGGCACAGGGCGGTTGACACTTGCACTGACCTGCACCCCGCCAAATCAGCAGTCCAGCCTGGATCTCTGCGCCTTCCTGCTCGACGCCAACGGCAAGGTCACGGGCGATGCCGGGTTTGTCTTCTACGGCCAGCCGCGCCACCCTTCCGGCGCCGTGACAGTCGAGCCGGCGACGGGGGTCGTGACGATTGAGTCCGTGGCCTTGCCGGCAGAGATCGTTCGCGTCGTGCTCGCCGTGAGCATCGACCCCGCCGTCGCCCGGCTCGACGCCTTTCGGCAGTATCAGGCGCTGACGCTGGAAGGCAAGGACGCGCAGGTCTCCGTACGCTTTGCCCTGGCAACGACAGGCATGGCCGAGAGTGCATTGATCCTCGCGGAAATCTACGCGCGCAACGGCGCCTGGAAGCTGCGCGCCCTCGGGCAGGGATTCGCCGGGGGGCTTGCACCGCTCGCCC
>JBGSKP010000605.1:0-1800 GCA_041741175.1 Thiocapsa sp.
ACCGCTGTGGAACGGCTTGCAAGCGCCGTACAAGCCGCTCAGTTGCCTCGCAGCGGTCGAAACCGTCTCGCAGCCCTGCGACGACCGGCCAATCGTTACCCACGCGCAGCAGCGCGGCTCAAGTCCGACAAGCTCCTAGGCAGTCCTGCGTTCTCCTGGGGAAGTGGCGGCAATCTGGTCGCCGCCAATGACGTTCGGGCTAGATATCTGGCGGCTCTACGGGCCGCGGACCAAGGCGACTATCAGCCGCTGCTTGCGTTTGTGCGCAGCTGAACCGGAATCGGCCTTGAACTGCGGTTCAACCCGCTCATCCACATCAGCGTGCATTGCGTTCCGACTCGACCACGAGACCGGCGCATATCTAGTCAGACCCTCGAGCTAAGGCTCGGCGGACTCCCTTCTCGGACAGCTCGGCAAGTGCCATAGTGGCGTGGGTCATCGTGGAATCTCCTTGGAACCGGTTGGTGGGTCGCACCTCAACCTTATCCGGGACCACGATGGCCACCCCAGCCGGGATCGCCGTCGCCGCGCGGCAAGCCGCTTCGGCCTCGCACTACGCGCCTTGCCGCGACGAAAGACTTACACCACTTCCTGGGACATCACCTAGCGTCGAGCGGCAGCTCATGACGCACCCGGTCGACGGCCGGTATGGCATGCCAGTTCGACCGGCAGGTCTGTGGCATTGAATTTGAACTGGTTCAGAGGCGAACCGCCTGTACACGGCCGGCGACAGCGCGTGCATGCCAAGCGCATTCGCCATGCACTGAAAGGTCAGCCAGTAGTGCCGTCGACCTGCAGGACGCTCGCGCGCATTATGCAGGCATCGACAAGAGCATGATGCCGGCCCAGCCCGCGAGTGCGGAAGTTCGCAAGAACGGAATCACAAGCCAGCTCGGCTCCAGGGAATTTCATCCAACCCGCGGAGTCGACAGGATGAATATGGGCCCGCTTGCAGCTGCCGCCACTCAGAGATAGCAGACTCTCAAGGTGTCGCCAGTCGAGTTTGTAGTCGTAGTGCAGTTCGGGCCGCGCGCCGCAGGTCTGCAGAAACAACGCAACGCGCCGTGCCATCTCGGCCAACGACAACACCTGGCTGCCGTCAATCCGATTGAACTGACCCACGACCGTGCTCATCACGAATTCGTCCGCGCCAGCGAGATGCGCTCCCCGAGGGGGCAGCTCGAAATAGCAGTCGCGGCCGTCTTCCGCTGCGAAGCCAATGGACAGCAGGCGGCTCTCGTCGCGCCAGCCGTTGAACTCGGTGTCGAAAAACACTCGCATACAAGGAGGCATTCTGCGCCCTTGACCCTTGCGCAACAGCCATAGGAATCACAGACATTGGCACTCGGCGAAGCACTCGACAATCCTGAAGGGGTCCTGAGTGCGCGCTGCCTGACAACGCCCTTCCCAAGCAGCCCTCCTATTGCTGGTCTGAGGCGGCCTTCACCTCGGATGGTTGGCGCTCATCGCGCGCCTGTTCGGTAGCGGCCAAGCGGCCGCATCGCTTGCCTGGCTGCCCACCGGTGCGGCAGGCCGTTCCTTGCTAGTCGGGTCTGAACTAGACACCTTGCCTTCCTTATCGAGAACTTTAGTTCCTTATAAGGAACTTGACTTCCTTTCAGACATACCCTACGATGAGAACACCATGCAGCCTTCGTCCATTCAGAGTTTCCTGCGCTTTCCGTTGACCCAGTTGCTGGCCAGCGGCGGGAACGTCCGTGTGCTCCGCGCGCTGCTCAACCACGGCGGCGCCCAGAGTGCGACGCAGTTGGCGTTGGACTGCGCCATGTCGGCGCGGGG
>JBGSKP010000606.1:0-6359 GCA_041741175.1 Thiocapsa sp.
CCGGCACGCAACGCCGTGACCGGCGTGCCGCGCGAGGCCAGCACCAGCTCGACCTCGCGTCGACTCCAGAGCAGCGGAGAGATCCGGAAGCTGTCCGGGATCAGCCCGCCGACGACGATGATTTGCTTGACCCCGTTGATCGCTGCCGCCTGCGCGAAGTTGTCGGCCAGGATGAGATCCATGTCGCGCGGATTGGCCTGAGTCAGGCGCGACGAGGGCGCAAGCGAATGCACCAGATAGATGGCATAGTCGCAGTCCGCGAGTCCCGCGATCAGATCCTGTGCCGAGAAGAGGTCGCAGTGCCGCCAGGTGATACGCTGATCCGGGTCGGGTGTCTGTGCGCGGGCGGGCGATCGAGTGAGCGCGCGAACGGAAAATGCGTCCGTCAAGGCGCGGCAGACGGCGGTGCCGATAAAACCGCTGGCGCCGGCGATGGCGACCCGCGGTCGTCGGGGCGGGTTGGATGGCATGGCGTCCTGTCTCCGGGGGATGTCTCGACCGAATGGCATAGGATATACCTGCCGGGCAAGCATCCGGGTTCGCATGCAACCCCTTTGGAATGTGCTCCCTTGGAATTTGGTAGAGTCGCGACATGGAGCTCAATAGCTTTGTTCTATCGGCAATCTCGCTGCTCACCGTGGCGGCGCTCGCCGTTGCCCTGTTTAAGCATTTGGGGCTGGGATCGATTTTAGGACTCCTGGTTGCCGGCATCGTCGTCGGTCCGCATTCGCCTGGGCCTTCGGTGACGGCACACGTCGAGGATGTGCGCAATTTCACCGAGTTGGGTGTCGTCCTGTTGCTCTTCCTGATCGGTCTGGAGATGAAGCCACGGCGGCTTTGGGCGCTCCGTCGCGAGGTGTTCGGAATGGGGTCCGTGCAGATCCTGGTCTCGGGTGCCCTCGTCGCGGCCTATTTGTCGCTTTACGACTACTCCTGGCAGGCCGCGCTGCTGATGGGTCTGACCCTGGCACTGTCCTCGACTGCACTGGTCATGCAACTGCTCCATGAGCGCGGGGATCTTGCCACCCGCCATGGGGCAGCGGCCTTTGCCGTCCTCTTGATGCAGGACCTGGCCGTCGTGCCCCTACTCGCGATCGTCCCGATTCTCTCGGAGGTCGGTACCCTGTCCGCCGAGGTGCCCTTCTGGAAACAGATCCTCGTCGTGGTCAGCATGGTGGGTTTGGTCTTCGGTTTCGGGCGCTACCTGGTGCCGGTGGCGTTGAAGTATCTGTTGCGTCAGCACAACCGGGAGGGCTTTACGCTGGTGGTGCTCCTGGCTGTCTTTCTAGCTGCCGGGGCGATGCACGAGGCGGGGCTCTCGATGGCGCTCGGCGGCTTCATGATGGGCATGTTGCTCTCGACCTCTCGGTTCAGTTTTCAGATCCAGGCCCAGATCGAGCCCTTCAAAGGGCTGCTGATGAGCCTCTTTTTCGTGGCCGTCGGCATGTCGATCGATCTGGATGCGATCGCGGAACAGCCGCTTCTGCTCGCCCAGCATGTCGCGATCATCCTGGCGATCAAGCTCATCGTCCTGCTGTTGATCGGGCTGGCGTTCGGCCTGGCGCGCGGGACCGCGACGCGCGTTGCCTTCATGCTGGCGCAAAGTGGCGAGTTCGGCTTCGTCCTGTTCGGCTCGGCCAAAGTGCTCGGCGTCATCGACGACGCAACATTCGTGATCGCGGTCAGCGTCATCTCGGTCACTATGCTGCTAACGCCTCTGCTGGTGCGGGCGGGCGACTTTGTTGCACGGCATCTGGAGCGACGGCGGGCCTCGGCATTCAGTTTTGACTATCCGGCGACGGCGGCGCATCAGGCGGGGCGTGTTGTGATCGCCGGTTACGGGCGCGTCGGCCATACGGTCGCAACCCTGTTGGAAGCCAACGACATCCCCTTTATGGCCTTCGACACCAATCCCGCCCATGTCGAGCGGGGCGAGCAGGACGGCCGAGCGGTCTACTTCGGCGACATCGGAGACCCCGACCTCCTTGAGGCGGCTGAAGTGGCGAAGGCCGCTTTGGTGATTCTGACCATCGATCATGGACCGACCGCCTTGAGGGCCGTGTCGCACATCCGCACTGCCTATCCGAAAGTCCCGGTGATCGCCCGTGCCCGCGATCTGGAAGCCTGCGGTAATCTCATCCGCGCCGGCGCAACCCTCGCCTACCCCGAGGCGATCGAGAGCAGCCTGAGGCTCGGAGCCGAGGCATTGCAGATGCTCGGCATCTCCACCGGCGAGGTGGATTCCCTGCTGCAGGGCGTGCGCAGTACCGGCTATGCGGAGGTGGTCGAGTAGGGTTCGGCGGCAGCTGCTCTCATGCCCCGCCCGGTATTCGCGGCGTCGCTGCGAGCCCGCCGGTGCCGGACGCCGATCCCGTGATGTCGGCCGTATCGCAAACGCGTGCCTGCCTGGCTGATGGTTGAAATTGGGATCAATGCCCACGACGCGGCGATGGTCAATTCGATGACGGGGTGGATGGTGCAGCGCGACCCTCTTTCTGATCGGCTCCGGTTGCCCGATGTGGGTAAAGTCAGTAGGCTCTTACGCCCATCGTCACGATAACAAGAGGACATATGCCCGATGGAAGCCACTGCCGAGCGCGCCCGTTTCAACATGGTTCAACAACAGATTCGCCCTTGGGAGGTCTTGGATGATCGGGTCCTGGAGGTGATGGCGCAGATCCGGCGCGAGGCATTCGTCCCCGATGCCTATCAGGGATTGGCCTATGCCGACATTGAGATCCCGCTCGGCGCATCGGCTTGCATGCTGGCACCGAAGGTCGTCGGTCGTCTGCTGCAGGCGCTGACAGTGCAGCCCGTAGAGCGGGCGCTGCTGGTTGGCGTCGGCACGGGTTATGTGGCGGCCTGCCTGAGTCGACTCGGGGCGTCCGTGACCGGATTGGAGATCGATGCCGCCCTGGTGGCCGATGCGCGCAAACGTCTGGATGGCGTTGGACTCGAGTCGGTCCAGTTGCGCGAGGGCGACGCCCTGGCGGGACCGGTCCAGGGTGGACCATTCGATGTCATCGCCGTGACCGGCTCGATGCCGACGCAGGAGTCCCTGCCGCTGCTACAGGGTCAACTGGCTCCCGGCGGTCGTCTCTTTTGCATTGTCGGGATGGATCCGGTGATGGAGGCCCTGCTCATCACGCGTGTCGGCGAGCGCGATTTTCGCCGCGAGGCGCTGTTTGAGACCTCTACGCTTGCTCTGGCCAATGCCGCGGCGCCGAATGGTTTTGACTTCTAAACCGCGCCCCGCCGAAGCTGGTGAAATCCCCAAGGTCGAATACAACATGAATAGTACGCATGTCGCTCGGGACGCGGTTTAAATGCGTCAGATGACCCCGAAACAGGTTGCACAATGGCTGGCGTCGGATGCCGAACTGCCGGTTCTGCTCGACGTGCGTGAGCCATGGGAGCTTGATATCTGTCGGATCGAGGGCTCCATCTCCATTCCGATGGGGCAGATTCCCGGCGCAGTGCCCAAGCTCGACCCCGATCGCGAGATCGTCGTCATCTGTCACCACGGCATTCGCAGTTACCAGGTTGCGCGCTACCTTGAGCAATGTGGCTTGACACGTGTCGTCAACCTCGCCGGCGGCGTCGCGGCCTGGGCGCGTGATCAGGATCCCTCGATGGCGGTCTATTGAGCCGCAACGGCATCCCCCCTATCGACTCCGGTCCGGCTCTGATTCGGGTTGGGTCCGGCTGCTTTCCCTTGAACCTTCTAGGGAAACTGGCGCACACTCTTCCCGGCCTAAGCATTTCTGCGTCATGGGCCCACCTAATAACGATCTCTGAGGACATGCCATGAGTACCCATCAAGCCCAGATGCCGCTCTGTCAGCGGGCCTTTTCACAGCTTCTGATCATCGATGCGCAGGAGCGACTCGCCACCGCAATGCCGCCCGAGGAGCTCGAGCTGGTTGTCGCGAACATCAACCGCCTGGTGTCCGCAGCTAAAATCCTGGGGATTCCGGTCATCACCACCCAGCACAATTCCAAGGGGCTCGGATCCGTCATGGCGGCGATCCGCGAGAACCTGCCGGAGTGTGCCGATCCGACCGAGAAGACCGCCTTTTCCTGCTGCACGGCGCCCGGATTCGAGCGCAACATCTCCTCGTATCCAGATCGGCGGCAGTTGGTCGTCGTCGGCATGGAGGCGCATATCTGTATCGTGCAGACCGTCTCCGGGCTGCAGCGTTGGGGATATCAGGTCTTCGTGCCCGCCGATGCCATCATCTCGCGGAAACCAGCCTTCAAACAGAATGTTCTGGATCGCATGCGACACAGCGGCACCCAGGTGGTTTGTGCTGAATCGGTCGGCTTCGAATGGCTGGGTGATTCGTCCGACGCGCAATTCCGCGAGGTGTGGTCGTTGTTCAAAGCCGCGGCTTGATACAGCGAGACGATCGCCGCAGGCCGATGCCGCCTACTGGGGGTTTGCGGGCAGGCACGCATCGAGGAGCTGGGTCAGTCGAGCGAGCGCTCCGCGATTTTCCTCGACCACGCGCCGCCCGTTCTCGCCGATGCGGGCGCGTTCGGTTGCGTCGCTCAGCCAGGCGATCAGGATGCTCGTGAGCTGCTCCGCATCCGCCACCGTGGCCGCGCCGCCTTGGTTGCAGAGCAGATCGGTGATGGCTGCAAAGTTAAAGTAATGCGGACCGACCGCGACCGGGACACCCACGGCAGCCGCTTCCAGCAGATTGTGACCGCCCGACGGGACCAGGCTTCCGCCGATGAAGGCCGCGTCCGCAGCGGCGAGAAAGACCGGCAACTCACCCATGGTATCGCCTAGAAAGACCGCTGTGCTCTCAAGACAAGGCTCTTGAAGGCTGCGTCGGGCAAGGGGCAACCCCTGTCGTGTCACCAGCTCGGCCACGCGGTCGAACCGCTCGGGGTGGCGCGGGACGAGAACCAGGAGCGCGCCCGGAACGGCTGAGCGTACCCGTCGGTGTGCGGCGAGCAGGGGCTCGTCCTCGCCCTCGTGGGTGCTTGCCGCGACCCATACCGGACGATCTGCCCCCCAGAACCGACGCATGGCCTCGGCCTGATCGAGCAGGCTGACGGGTTGGCGGAGGTCGAATTTAATGCTGCCGGTGATCCGCACGCGCCCGGGATCCGCGCCCAGTTCGATAAAGCGCCGTGCGTCAGGCTCCGCCTGGGCGGCGATGATGTCAAAACTCCTCAGGGTCTCGCGCGTCAGTCGTGCAAACCGGCCGTAGCCTCGCGCCGAGCGTTCGGACAGTCGGGCGTTTGCGAGGATCACCGGGATACCGCGTGCGGCACAGGCCGCAAGTGTGTTTGGCCAGATCTCCGTCTCCATGACGATCAGCAGTGAGGGCGCGAGCCGGTTCAGGAAACGCTCGACGATTCCGGGGAGATCGAATGGCGTGTAACGGTGCGCCACTCGGTCGCCGAAGCATGCGCGCAGACGCTCGGCGCCTGTCGGGGTTGTTGTGGTCACCAGCACCCGCACCGGCGGATCGCGCGTCAGGACGTGTCTGATCAACGGCTCGGCGGCCTGGACCTCGCCGACCGAGACCGCGTGGATCCAGACCTCCGCTGCCGGTGGCGCCGACCCCAGTGCCAGGCGCTCGCCGACACGCCGCCGGTAGGCCGGCGACTGGATACTTCGCCAATAGAGTCGCAGCACCGCCAGCGGGAGCAGGAGGCGCATGAGCGCGGTGTAAACGGCTTGTGTCATCGGATCGGCATGGTCCCTTCGGCGGTTGCGGGTCAGTCGCCCCGGATGGCGCCCAGCATCCGCGTGGTGGAGCGCCCCGGCAGTAAATCCAGCACGCGAACCTCCCCGCCGTTGGCGCGCACGCACTCGGCCCCGGCGATCTGATCGGGCACATAGTCTCCGCCCTTGACCAGCAGATCTGGTTTGACTCGGCAGATGAGCGATTCGGGCGTGTCCTCGGCAAAGGCACAAACCCAGTCGACCGAGGCGAGGCCGGCGAGCACGGCCATGCGTTGCTCGACACGATTGATCGGCCGATCGGGTCCTTTGAGTCGACTGACCGAGGCGTCGTCGTTGACGGCGACGATGAGTCGATCACCCAGTCGCCTGGCCTGCTGCAGGTAGGCGACGTGACCCTCGTGCAGGATGTCGAAGCAGCCGTTGGTCATGACGATCCGTTCGCCGGCCGCTCGCGCGGTCTCGACCGCGGCGAGCAGTGCCTCTTGATCGAGCAGGCTATGCCACTCGCTGCCCTGATAGGCCCGCTCCAACTCGCGGGGGGTGACTGTTGCCGTGCCGACTTTGCCGACGGCTAGCCCGGCAGCGCAGTTGGCCAGTGCGCACGCCTCGCCGAGCGCGACACCGGCTCCAAGTGCGGCGGCCAGTGTTGCGATCAC
>JBGSKP010000607.1:0-3538 GCA_041741175.1 Thiocapsa sp.
CGCGGATCATGGGTGACCAGAACCAGAGCCGCGCCGGCATCGCTGCGCAGATCCAGGAGCAGGTCGATGATGTGCTCGCCGGTGACCTGATCCAGATTCCCGGTCGGCTCGTCGGCAAAGAGAACCTCGGGACGCGGGGCATAGGCGCGTGCAATGGCGACACGCTGCTGCTCGCCGCCGGAGAGCTGACGCGGATAATGTTTGGCGCGCGGGGTCAGACCGACACGGTCCAGGGCCTCGTCGGCACGGCGCGCAGCATCGCGCGTTCCGGTCAGCTCCAGCGGCAGCAGGACGTTCTCACGGGCGGTGAGGGTCGGCAGGAGCTGAAAGTTCTGGAACACGAATCCGACCCGTCCGCTGCGCAAAGCGGCGCGTCCATCCTCGTCCAGATCGTCGACACGTTGTCCGCACAACCACACCTCGCCCGACGTGGCACTGTCGAGACCGGCCAACAGCCCCAATAGAGTGGACTTGCCCGAGCCCGAAGCGCCGAGAATGGCCACTGCCTCGCCGGCCTGGATCTCCAGGTCGAGACGCTCCAGAATGGTCAAGCCGCCGGCCGGGCCAGTAACGTGCTTCCCCAATGCGACCGCTTTCGACACGGCCCGAGGCCTTTGACCTGACATGATCCGTTTACTCCTGCTGACAACTTTAATGATGCCCGCTCTTGTGATGAGCACACCCTCGACCGACGGCCCGGTCATCCTCGTCCTCGGCGACAGCCTGAGTGCGAGTTATGGTATCGATCGCGAGAGTGGCTGGGTTTGGCTCCTCGAAGAGCGTCTGCGTGAACGCGGCTTTGTGCAGCGGGTCGTCAATGCGAGCGTGTCGGGGGATACCACCGCGGGGGGGCTGACGCGGCTCGGTCCCCTGCTCGAGCAGCACCGACCCGAACTCCTGCTGATCGAGCTCGGCGCCAACGATGGTCTGCGCGGGCTGGGATTCGACGTCATCCGCGACAACCTGACCGATTTGATTCGTCGCGGCCGGGCCGCGGGAAGCCAGATCCTGCTCACGGCCGTTCATCTCCCGCCCAACTACGGTGCGGCTTACACCGATGGCTTTCAAGCCGTGTTTCGGGAGGTCGCCGTATCCGAAGCTGTCCCCTTGGTGACGGATCTCCTCGCCGGCGTGGCTGAAGACCGGGGCCTGATGCAGGCCGACGCCATCCATCCGACGGCGCAGGCACAGCCGCTGATCCTGGACAACGTCTGGCCGGTACTGGAGCCGTTGCTCAAGGCGCCGTGAGGCAGGCCGTCGGATCGCGCTACAATCCACCCATCGGAACTACCCATTCCAAGGGGGTCGGTCCAAACGGATGCCATCGCTTTAACGGCGACGCAGCCGGTTTGAATCGCTCCCTCTCAACCGATCACCGGAGTCTTCCATGCAACGCATCACGATTGTCGGGTCTGGTTTTGCCGGCCTCACGGCCGTTCAGACCATTCGCAAGACGGCCCCCGACGCCGAGATCACCCTGGTCAGTGCAAAGCCCGAGTTCATCTACTATCCCGGCCTCATCTGGGTGCCCTGCGGTATCCGCAGCGGCGAGGATCTGCGCATCGATCTGCGCCCCTTCTTCAAGCGGATGCGCGTGCGTCATCTCGCCGGGGAGGCCACGGGACTGAGCGCGGACGGGCGGACACTCGAGACCACTGCCGGTCCGATCGAGAACGACGGACTCGTCATCGGCAGCGGCGGGCGCTTCATCAAGAAGCTCCCCGGCATCGAGCACGCCATCACGCCCTGCGAGGGCATCGCCGCCGCGGAGGCGATCCGCGATCGGGTCAAGGCGATGGACGGCGGCAGCATCGCGATGGGCTTCGCCGGCAACCCCAACGAGCCGAGCTCCATGCGCGGCGGGCCGATCTTCGAGTTTATCTTCGGGATGGACAGTCAACTGCGCAAGGAAGGGCGTCGCGACCGCTTCACGCTGACCTTCTTCACGCCCGCCGAGCGTCCCGGCAACCGGCTCGGCCCCAAGGCGGTGGACGGGATCCTCGCCGAGATGAAACGCCGCGACATCGCGACCCATCTGGGCCACAAGCTCAAGTCGTTCTCCGAATCGAAGGTGACAACCGAAGGTGGTGAGTTTGCTGCCGATCTCATCCTCTTCATGCCCGGCATGACCGGCAACAGCTGGTTCGACAACACGGCTCTGCCACGCTCCCCGGGCGGACTGCTGCAGGCCGATGCGCACTGCCGGGTCCCCGGCTACGAGCGGGTCTATGTTGCCGGCGATTCGGGCAGTTTTCCTGGACCCGACTGGATGCCAAAACAGGCCCACATGGCGGATCTACAGGCCCGCGCGGCCGTCAAAAACCTGCTCGGCGAGCTCAAAGGCCAGGCGCCAAGCGAGACCTTCAAGGTCGAGCTTGTCTGCATCGTGGATGCGAACGACACGGGCATGCTTGTCGCACGCACCGAGAAGAACAACTGGGTACTCCCCTCGTCGCGCCTCTTCCATTGGATGAAGCTCGGCTTCGAGTGGTGGTATCTGCGGCCCTACCGCTAAGCAGGACACGCCATGAGCAAGCGACCCAAAATCATGCTGTCGACGCTGGATGCCGAGCGGCTGGAGCGGCTTCTGGACGCCATCGACGAGGCCGACTTTCCCGGCAAAGCAGACCTGGAGGCCGAACTTTCTCGGGCGGTCGTGGTAGATGCGAAGGATATCCCGCCCAAGGTCGTCACCATGCGATCGACCGTGAAGTTCAGGATCGAGCCATCCGCGGAAGAGCGCTGCCTGACGCTCGTCTACCCGAACGAGGTCGACGAGAGCGGACAAACCATCTCGATTCTCGCGCCCGTTGGCAGCGCCCTGCTGGGCCTGTCCGAGGGCGACGAGATCGACTGGCCCAAGCCGGGCGGTGGCACGCTGCGGGTACGCCTCGACGAGGTCACTTACCAACCCGAGCGCGCGGGCGAGTACCACCGTTAAGCCTTTTGAAGAGCAGCCTGACCGCAAGGAGCGTCAAGGGCTTTCCCACCTAAGGTATACCGCGCGGCTCGTCCGACGGACGGGTCGCGCGACCATCACATCGCATTGTTCTTGCCCTCTGATCCGATATCCGAGCTGAGGCCGATCGGCGCGGGCGACCGTCCGAGCGCCCTGCTCAAGTCAGACCTAGACCCATCGTCTTTCGTTGATCGTTGACATCAAAACCATCGATTATTATCGAAATCTTTGCGGCGTTAATCTTCGTCACGAGTCCCGATCATCCAAGCCCAGTCCGGGACCCTGGAGGCACGATGTCCGCGTTTTCCAACCTGTTGATCCCGGCCGTGCTCTTCTTCGCACTGGGCTTCATCGCACGTCTGATCAAATCGGATCTGCGCTTTCCGCCCGATTTGGCGAAGATCCTGTCCATCTACCTGCTGGTCTCGATCGGCCTGCACGGCGGCGTGGAATTGGCGAGGGCGGACCTCGGCGAGGCCCTGGCCGCGGTGATCTGGGCGCTCCTGCTCGGACTCCTGCTGCCGATCATCGGCTTCGGGCTGTTGCTCGCAACGCGGCGGGTCGACCCGCTCGATGCCG
>JBGSKP010000608.1:0-10681 GCA_041741175.1 Thiocapsa sp.
GATCTCGCGCGCCCGTTCGCCGACGGCGTCTTCACCGCGCCCCGTGGCCGGGCAGCTCAGATGAACGCCGGTGCTGCGGCGGCACGGGGTAACCTGCTGGTGTTTCTGCACGCGGACACGCGAGCCCCGGCCGAGACCCTGATCAGGCTTCCTGAACTGCTCACACACTCGGGTCGATGTTGGGGGCGCTTCGACGTTCGGATCGACGGGCGTCATCCGCTCCTGCCTGTCGTGGCCTGGGCCATGAATCAGCGGTCGCGTCTTACCGGCATCACCACGGGGGATCAGACCCTGTTCATCGACCGAGCGACCTTCGAGCGTGTCGGAGGCTATCCGCAGATCGCCTTGATGGAGGATATCGCCCTGTCCAAGCGGCTCAAGCGCGCGGGCCCGCCGCTGTGCCTGCATGATCGGGTCATCACCTCGGGGCGACGCTGGGAGAGTCGGGGTGTGCTGCGGACGATCCTGCACATGTGGGCCTTGCGTCTGGCCTATACCGTCGGCGCACCGCCGCAGACGCTCGCGCAACGCTACGGATACCGCCCGGATGACCGTTGATCATCCGGCCACGGTTCATCAGGATGCGGTTGATTTCGATGTCTCGACGCGGAATACTCCGCCGCGCAACGTGCTTTAAACAGCGTCCCCGCTAAGGGCCGTGGATGCACCAAACGTCGACCTCACTCGAAAGTTGGCATCTCGCTCTGAACGCGGTTTAGTTACCAAAGGAGAACACACCATGATCGATCGAAAAGTCTATATCGAGAAGATGAAGGCCAAGATGGACGAGTGGGATGCGGACATGGAAAAGCTCCAGGCCAAGACCGAGAGTGCCCAGGCCGATTTGAAGCTGCAATACGAGGAGCAGATGGAGCGGCTGAGACAACAGCAGGACGAGGCCCGCGTGATGCTGAGCAAGATGACCGACGCGAGCGAGGCGGCCTGGGAAGACATGCGCAAGGGCATGGAGACCGCTTGGGAAGCCACCAGTAAGGCATTCATGGACGCCTTCTCGCGCTTCACCTAACGCCCGAGGGATTGTTCTCATGCTAAGGGTTGCCGCCAGAGCGCTGATCGGCGTTCGTCGGCGCGGACTTCCAAATTCCGTTGTACGCCGTACGGCCCGCCGGTGGTATCCAGGCAAGCGTGTCGATCTCGCTACCAGCAGAGGGGCCGCCGCCGGAACCGACATCGGCACGCACTGAAACTGTAGGTCAGAAGCCGGCGCAACGGCCCTCTCCGCAATGCCGGACGGCCGTTGCGCCATCCATCCAAACCGGCCGTCCTAACGGGTCAGGAACCCCCGCCACCATGAAGACGTTCGTCTGTCAGTCCTGCGGTCAACCGGTCTTCTTCGAGAATGTCCGCTGTACGCGCTGCGGCGCCGTCTTGGGATTTCTCCCGGATCAGATGCGGCTCTCGGCGCTGGTCGACATCGGCAACGGGATCTGGACGGCGGCGCCCGCCTCCCCCGCCATCAAGACGCGACCCGCCGGTTTCTTCGCTCGACTCTTTGGCGCGCGCGCTGCCGGACAGGCATCCGGCACCGGCCCCGTCCGGAGCTATCGCAAGTGTCTGAACTATGCCGAGCACAACGTCTGCAACTGGATGGTGCCGGCGGATAAGCCGTCGGAGCTCTGCATCGCCTGCGCCCCGAATCGCACCGTGCCCAACCTCGGGCGGCCCGGCAACATCGAAAAATGGGCGCGCATCGAACGCGGCAAGCGACGCCTGGCGTACGGACTGCTCCGGCTCGGACTGCCGGTCGAGACCAGGCAGCAGAATCCCGTGCAGGGCCTGGCCTTCGACTTCCTCAGCTGCGCGGATGCACCGCCCGATCAGCCGGTCATGACCGGCCACGCCTCGGGGCTCATCACCATCAATATCGACGAGGCCGACCCGTCGCTGCGCGAGCGGGCAAGGCTCGACCTGGACGAGCAGTACCGCACCCTAATCGGGCATTTTCGCCACGAAATCGGCCACTATTACTGGGATACCCTGATCCTCGACGGCGGGCGTCTGGAGGACTTTCGCGCCCTGTTCGGCGACGAGCAAGCCGATTACGGCGAGGCCCTGCAACGCTATTACGACGATGGCCCGCCCGCCGACTGGCAGGACCGTTTCATCACGCCGTATGCCAGCGCGCACCCCTGGGAAGACTGGGCGGAGACCTGGGCGCACTACATGCACATCGTCGACACCCTGGAGACCGCCGGGCATTTCGGCATCGAGGTCGAATGGCCCCTGCCGGACGGCAGCCGGGCCGTCTCCGACCCCGCGTTCGACCCTTACGATCTGCAGGACTTTCAGCGGATGATCGAGCACTGGCTGCCACTGACGTTTGCAATCAACAGCCTGAATCGCAGCATGGGCCAGCAAGACCTTTACCCCTTCGTCCTGTCGCAGCCGGCCATCGATAAGATGGCCTATGTGCACAGGATGGTCCGCGCGGCAGCCAGACGCTCTTAAACCGCGCCCGGTGCGGTATGCGTCGTTTGTTGGATTGGCTTGGTCGCGCCAGCTCCAACAACTGTGGGAGCTGGCGCGGTTTAAGGTCTTAAAAAATGTTAAATTTTAAACGACGTCACGACAAAGGTCGGAAAAATCCTTGAGCCCGACACAAAATGAAAGTTACGCATTTCACTCTGGACGCGGTTTAGGCAATTGCCGCCAAGCACCAATCACGACGAGCACACCATGCCTTCATCATCACCTGTCTGGCGACCCCGCCGCCCACGCTCGACCGCGCTCGCCTTGGCGAGCATGGCGGCCAGCATCGCAGCGGGCCTCATGATGTCCGCACCAACAGGAGCCGCCATGGAACAGGAGCAGCGCATCGACGACTCGGCGCAGGAGGCGCTCGCGGTCACCATTTACAACGACGATCTTGCACTGGTGAAAGACCGGCGGCGGATCGGCCTGACGCAGGGCGAGAACCGCCTGGCCTGGCGCAATGTCTCGGTGCAGATCCGCCCGGAGACCGCGCTACTCGGCGAAACCAGCGGACAGCTTTCGATCAGCCTGCTTGAGCAGAACTTCGACTTCGACCTGCTCACCCCCGAGAGCCTGCTGCAAAAGTATGTCGGGCGGACCGTACAGGTGATCCGCACCAACGACGCCGGCGAGCAGGAGATCGAAGACGCCGTCGTGCTCGCAGCCAATCAGGGAACCGTGCTGCGCTATGCCGACCGGATCGAGACGGCGGTGGTCGGTCATCTCGCCTTCCCGGATGTACCGGAGGATCTGCGCGACCAGCCGACGCTCGTGCTGCATCTGAACGCCGGCAGCGGCGGCGAGGGACTCTTCGAGCTGTCGTATCTGACCGGCGGGCTCGCCTGGAAGGCAGACTATGTCGCCGATCTTTCCACTACGGGCACCGAGATGGACCTCAGCGGCTGGGTCACGCTGACCAATCAGAGCGGCATCGCCTATCGCGGCGCACAGGTCCAGCTGGTGGCCGGTCAGGTCAATCAGGTCGCGGAGGAGATGGCCGTGCCGATGATGGCGCGCGGCATGGCGATGGATGCCGCGCCCTCGATGCCTGCCGAGGAGAGTCTGGACGAGTACCATCTCTACAGCCTGCCCCGCCCCACCGACATCCTCAACAACCAGACCAAACAGGTCGCACTGCTGAGTGCGCCGCGGGTTCCGGTCACGCGCGAGCTGATCGTTCGCGGTCAACCCTACGCCTATCAGTCCCGCTCCTCGGACGGCTGGGCCAAGCTGCCGGTCGCCGCGACCCTGCGCTTCGAGAACAGGGACGGCCGCCTCGGAATGCCCCTGCCCAAAGGCATCATGCGCGTCTACGCCAAAGACAGCCGCGGTAACGCTCAGTTCGTCGGCGAAGACAGCATCGACCACACACCGAAGAACGAAACCGTTACGCTCAAGCTCGGCGAGAGCTTCGATGTCACGGCGCGCCGCCGCCAGACCGAATTCAGGAAGCTTGCCGGATCCAGCGCTTACGATTACGCCTACGAGAGCGCGTTCGAGCTGGAGCTAAAGAACGCCAAGGACCAACCCGTCGAGGTGAAGGTGGTCGAGACCCTGCCCGGCGACTGGAACATGCTCCAGGAGAGCCAGCCCCATACGAAAGACGCATCCAACCTCGCCTCCTGGCGCGTTCAGATACCGGCCGAAGGCGCCGCGACCTTGAGCTGGCGGGTGCAGGTCCGGTTCTAAGCGGCTCTGCCTGATGCAGCAAACTGACTGGCAACACGAGGCACGACACCCATGATGAATCACCGACTCGGCAACCTGCTGGCCGCGGGCCTGATCTCGATCGGGCTGACACTCCCCGGCGCCGCGCATGCCTACGACAACAAGGATGCGATACGGGACTGCGAGAACCGGATTCGGACTGAATACGGCATCAGCGATCTGCGCGATGCCCGCGCCGAGCAGATCATGGACGGAGACAAGCACTTCAAGGTCCAGGGCCTGGCCAAGGTCGACAACAAGAAACACCCCTGGACCTGCGAGATCAAAGCCCGGCATTTGGTCGCCGCCGAGTACAGCGGCCCGAAGACCAAGAGCATGAGTACCACCGAGAAGCTGGCCATCGGTGCCGCGGCGGCCGTGGCCATCGGGATCGCCGCCAACGCGACAAACAAGGACGGAAGCGCCGGCACATCCCCGAAAGCGGGTGCCGCTGGCCTACAGGATCTGGTCGGCGCCAGAGCGAGTAGCGGTGAGACTCAGCTCATGGAGCGCGGCTATGTCAACGTCGGCGGCTCCAAGCAGGGAGCCAGCTCCTACACGACCTGGCACAAGGGTTCAGCCTGCGTGATGGTCCGAACGGAACAGGGGCGGTATCAGTCCCTGGTCGATGCACCCGGGGCGGATTGCCAATAGATCCATGGATTGCCCGGCGGGTCGTCTTGAGGTGATTTCCGAAAACGATCGTCCTTGGCGAGACCGTGTGAAGCCACCTCATTCTTGACGCCAGCCGGTGGTCGCTCTGGCGGTGTCACGCCTGCCCTGGCGCTTCGCGCCACGTTCCGCTTTAGCTGGAGTGACGAACGCAGCCCGTTTCCCGGATGCATCGCGTCGGACTGGCAAAAGCCCCTCGACTCAACAATACTTAGCCTCACCTGGTTCCACCCATTCGCCAAGGGCCAGGTTCCCCCCGACCACAATCCCGTGGAACCGAGCCCGGCGGCAAGGATTTCCCAATGCGCTGCGCCGTCTGTCGACGTCCGTCCGGTTTTACCCTGATTGAGCTCATGATCACCGTCGCGGTCATCGCCGTCCTCGCGGCGATCGCCCTACCTTCTTATCAGTCTTACATCCAGGGCGCTCGCCGTGTCGACGGTCAGGCCAGCCTCCAGCGTATCCTGCTGGAACAGGAGAAATGGCGGTCGAATCACTCGACTTACGCCAGCAACCTGAGCGATCTGGGGATCAGCAGCAGCACATCCGCCGAAGGCTACTACACCATCACGTTGTCAGGTGCCAGCGGTACCGGCTATATCGCTGCCGCGACGCCAACAGGTGCGCAAGCCACCGATACCGCCTGCAACCCGATGCGGATCATCCTGAACGGCGCCAATGTCGCCAACGTCAGCGGCGCATCGACCACAGCCGATGCCAATCGGTGCTGGAAACGGTGAAAGCGAAGCGTTATCGAGTCATCCGAATCACAAGGACTAAAAACAGGTCGTGAACGGATCAACACATGAGAACCTCGCCAACCGGTCGGCAGGTAAGATGACCAGCCGCTCCCCCAGGATCAAAAACCCTCGTGGATTCATCAAAAACCCTCGTGGATTCACCCTGCTCGAGCTGATGATCACGATCACCGTGTCAGCGATTCTATTGAGCCTTGCGGTACCGGGATTTACGGCGTTCATGGACCGTTGCCGTTTGGAAGGCGCTGTTCAGGGACTCTATTCGGATCTGCAGTTTGCTCGATCCGAGTCGGTGAAAAGCAACCGAAGTGTTCAGATTGCATTCATCACCGGTAGCTCCTGGAGTTATACCCTCTCGTCTCTAGCCGGCATCTGTACGAACTACCCGCTAACAGCGACTCAATTGAAAACGAGTGGGTCCGGTGGATTTGCAGGCACTCAGCTGACGACCGTGAGTCTCGGAGGGGGGAGCACCACTCTGGTATTCCAGCCCATATCCAGCACCGTTCAGAATGCATGCGCCAATGGCAGTCCGCTTCCGGCAGACAGCAAGGTCGTTTTTCAATCCACCCAAGGCAGACAAGCCTGCGTGCACATTAACCTCATTGGCCGCACCAAACTCTGCTCGCCAGCAGGATCTACATACCTCTTGGGATTTCCGGAATGCGCCTGCTGAATCACATTCAGAGCGAGCGAGGTGAATCCCTGATCGCTCTCATGGTCGGGATCGCCGTCGGCTTGATCGTTCTGTCAGGCGCCATCGCCTTTTACGTGAATACCGTCTCGAGCAATCGCCAGATCATGGAGGCCCGGCTACTCAATCAGGATCTGAAGGCGACCATGGCGATGATGGTACGAGAGATCCGTAGGGCACAATACATCGGCAAGGCAGAACAATATCGCGTCAGCAAACTTCCGGGCGAAACCTGTCCGGAGTTCTGCCAATGCCCCGATGTCTTTTGCGATGTGTTCTCCGATGAACCAAGGGATTTTTCACTGTCATCCATACATCCGACCTTGGCGAATGTCTACCGTGCTATCGAGTTTAGCTATGATCGACATGATCCAGACAATAACCCAAACAATCCGCCTTCCCAAGATGATAACTTTAACGGGAGCCGTGTCGCCGACGAATGTTTTGGCTTTCGCCTAAATACTGTAATTAACGCGGTTGAGATGAAGACGGATTGTAATCCTAACACGCCCACATGGATACAACTCACGGATCCGGAAACAGTCCGTATCAATGATCTGAGACTTCTCGTCCGTTGTACTCCTCCCAGTTCAACCAACGACCACGGACTATGGAGTCGAGTCGTTGAGATTACTCTGATCGGTGCCCTAGCAGCGGACGCGACACGGACATTAACGCTTAATGAATTGGTCCAGGTGAGAGCCGCTCTTCTTTTGAAGACAAAACCTATCTATTGTGCACCATGAATAATAAAAGAAATATCGTCGCAACAATTAAAGCGCAATACGGTGCCGCGACCTTATTCGCTTCCCTCATGCTGGTGATACTCTCTAGCATTGCCGGCATCTACGCCTCGCGTTCCGTCCTCTTCGAACAAAAGGACAGCAATAACCAATATTGGGCGACGCAAGCGAATGAAGTCGCTCAATCCGGAATCGAGCATGCGATCGCATGGTTGAAGTTCCAATATTCGTCGTCCGGATCAGGCGTTGCTTGGGTGGCTCCAAACAGCTACTGTAGTCAATTAGATGATCGATGTAACTGTCCTACGGGCTTCACAAATGCTCGGTGTTTCGACATGAGCAACCAATCGGGCGTGTCGGTGAGTAACTATACCCTTAAGGTTGCGCTGGCCAACGATATTATTCGCTCCCCCAATATCGCCGTAATCGAGTCTAGGGCAACCAACACATCCGACAACGCGAGCGCGACGGTAACACAGAAAATCTACCTCTTTGCACTCGGCGCCGCCGGAAGCGGATTGCAAGGCCACGGTAAGAATCCGCCCTTGGTTATCAATGGCTGCACATCCGACATAAAAGGCAATCCTGTCGCTTGCCCGCGCAATGCGACCGGGTCGCCTTGTGAGGATCAATGCGACTGCAGCGACGGAACTTGTACAGGCCTTTGCACCTGCACTGGGAGCTGTCCGGGATCCTGCTCCGGCAATGCGATCTGCCAGGGTTTCGGTACCTGCGAGACCTGCAGCTGCAACGACGGCACTGGAGTCGGAACGGCAATTAACAGCTTACGTATCACCGACACAAACAGCGACGGATCACTGTCTCAAAGCGAAATCGACGCCTGTCTCGATCCCGGCCATCTCGATATCCACGACGGTCAAACCACCGGAACCCCGGTTCCGCCAGGGACTGAATGCAACCCAGATACGGCTTGGACTGCGATTTTTGGCACCATGACCAAAGATCAAGTCAAAAAGATCTCCGATGCGCAGTTGGCCGCCGGCCTTAGCCAATCCTCAACGCCAAAGCGAAGCGTCTATTGGATCGACAGCGGGAGTAACTGGCACGACGATCTCGGGACGGCAGTCGAGCCAGCCATCCTTATCTTTTCCGCTACGTCATGCTCCAGCAGCTGCCCAAAGGTCAACGGCAGCCCAACCATCTACGGCACGGTCTATTTTGATTCCCAATGCGATGAAACGAAAATGAATGGATGGGGCGGAGCCGAGATTCACGGCTCGGTCGTAGTCGAATCGGATCTGGCGCATATCACTGCGAACGGGAGGATCCATTACAACCCGAATACTAGATCAGCCTTCCCGAATGCACCCACGCCGGCCACGGTCGGTGGCACTGGCAACAACATCCAACGCATCAGCGGTAGCTGGAAGGATTTCTGAGGCTTGATATGACGTTCGCGCATGCTCGAGGGTACAGGTCGAAACGCTCGCGGGGCTTCTCCCTGATCGAGGCGATGATTGCGTTTCTCATCATCGGGATCGGCTTTTTGGGTATCTCCAAACTCCAGCTTTTCGTCTCAACCGGATCAGGCTCGAGCCAGCAGCGCACACAAGCACTGCACATGGCTCAAGACAAGATCGAGTGCTTCCGTGCCTGGCCAAGCAGTTGTGCTGGGAGCTATGCCGCCATTACCGCCGGAACCGATGCGGCCATCACCCATAACGGTGCGGTCTTTCGTCGCTCTTGGACCGTCAACGATCACTCAGATCCAACTTACAAGGGCATCACTGTACAAGTGCTCTGGTCCAACCGGGAAGGCGACATCGACGACGAGGATCCCGACCCGAGTCGTCAGGTCACGTTGCTGACGAAAATCTCGGATATCCCCTCCGTAGGGACAGCCGGCTCCACCACCAGCGGTTCAGCAACGAGCACGAGTTCGACAGCTACCAACGTGTCAACGACCACCACGTCCAGTGTTCAAACGACGACAACTACCGCCGCGCCGACGACCGCAGCGACAACAACGACAACTGCCCCGATTTGCCTGCCGAAAAATGCAGATTGTTCATCAGACGGGCAGTGCTGCTCCAAGAACTGCCAAAGTAGCAGCGGTAAGTGTAAAGATTAGGATTAAGGTGGGGTGCCGTTAGAACGGCAACCTGCTCAGACCTTCGCCAAAACATGAAGTCGCTGTTTCACGAGGCACGCAGCGAGGGCGTAGCGGTGGGTTACGCGAGCCCCGCTAGTCCAGGGGTTCACCCGCTTACAAACTTCACAAAGCCATATCCAACGCTAGGCAGCAGATGCATCCACAGCCGGTGGCCAGCGCTAATGACCTGCGCACTCCTTTTGTTCGGAAGCGCGGCGGCTCAGGCCAACCCCTTCGAAATCAGTGTCGGGACAGACCAAATTCGCGTGCGGTCGATCGGACCGAAGGCGGTCTACAGCGTCGGGGCCGATATCGGCTATGCCCAGGACCGCCCCGAACGCGCCGGGGGTCCGGACTTTCTGGCGCCGAGTGTCGACTGGAGCCTCGCCCGGAGCGACGCGACAGACGCTGAACAGGCGTTTTCCATCAGCTTCTGTGACGAAAGCGGCGTCCTGAGCCAAGTCTTCGCGGTCACCGGGTATCTTCAGCTCCCCGCGCTCGGGATCACTCGCGCTGCCCTGACCCAACAGGGGATCGGCGAGCTGACGCCAACGCTCTCCGGCCGGCGTCTGTTCTGGCGCGATCGGCGCGATCTCGATCCAGGTTCCGCCGACCCGCGATGCTCCGACCCTCCGGCCCTGCGTCAAGCGACTGTCGAGATCCAGGCATCCGCCCTCCCGGAGATCGACGCGCAACCCATTTCCAATGTGATGCAGTTGCTTGCCGAAGACGCATCCGGTCAGCCGGTCGCTCGGATCGTCGCCATCACTGATCTCCCCGATCTCGATGACTTGCCACCGTGGGTGCGACAGCCCCTGATCTGGTACCTGATTGGCATCCTGTTGGGTGTCATCGCCCTGGTGCTGGGCCTGTTCCGGGGTGCGGGCAGGCGTGTCTGATTCGCCACGCGAGCTCGGCAGGGCGTCCTGGCTCGCTGACGGGGCGATCTGGCTGACCTTTGGGTTGCTCACCCTGTCACTCCTGGCGCCCGAGTGGCTGCTGGCCCCGACCACGGCGACCGGCGGCGACATGGCTTCGCATCGGCTCTACGCCCATGCGTTGGCCAGCGAGGCGCTGCCGCAGGGTCAGTTGAGCCTGTGGATGCCGGAGGTGTTCGGCGGCTTCCCGCTGCTCAATTACTATTTCCCCCTGCCGTTTCTGGTGATCGCCGCTCTGCAACCCCTGTTCGGCGAAGTGGTTGCCTTCAAGCTCGGGGTCGTCCTGCCGGCCTTGCTGCTGCCCGGCGTGGTCTACTCGACGGGACGGCGCCTCTTGGATCTGGGCTTCGCCCCGAGCCTCTTGGGGGCGACGGGGTCCTGGATCGTCCTGACCCACGAGCAGAACACGATCTGGGGCGGCAACCTGCTGGCGCTGCTCGCCGGAGAATTTACCTACGCTTACGGACTCTTGATCGCGGTGCCGGCGCTGGCCGCTTGGGTGCGGGTGGGGCTGTCCGCGACGACCGGCGCCTTGCCGGGCCGCGCGCTGGTGATCGCGGCGG
>JBGSKP010000609.1:0-1671 GCA_041741175.1 Thiocapsa sp.
CGACAACGCCAAGTCACGCATGGCCGGCATGAAAGGCGGGCTCTCGACCCGCATGGGCGCGGCACTTCGCCACGCCGGTTGGCACCTGACCCGCCAGCCCGCTCAGAAGCGCCTGGTGCTGGTGATTACCGACGGCGAGCCGGCGGACATCGACGAGCGCGATCCGCAGTACCTGCGCCACGATACCAAGAAGGCGGTCGAGGAGCTGCGCATGCAGGGGATCCACAGCTACTGTCTGACGCTTGATCCGCAGGCCGACCGCTACGTGGCGCGGATCTTCGGCGAGAACCAGTATTCCATTGTCGACCATGTCGAGCGCCTGCCCGAGCGGCTGCCGGCGGTCTTTGCCGCCCTCACCGGATAGATCGTCGCTATCCCGATTCCGGCTCGGGTGCCCGTCAGATGACCCGAGCCGCCGGCGCGGCGCGCTCCGGGATCGGGTATTGACGTCAAGCTCGCTGCGAACCGAGGATTACCCAAGCTTCTCGGAAAACGACACAACCGCATCGGCAGCCGCGCTTAGATTCTGCTCCCACGTGAGACCGGATGCCCGACGCGGCTTGAAGCTATGCTCCCCGTCCGCGATCCAGACCATCTCGATCGACGGGCTCAGCGCATAGCCGGTAACCTCCTCCCGGCTCCCGAAGGGGTCGCGTTCGCCTTGGCAGATCAGCGCCGAGGTTTGCAGCCCGGAGAGATGCGCGACGCGCGGATGTTCCGGTCGCCCCGGCGGATGGAAGGGATACCCCAGACAGACCAAGCCATCGACGCCGGCCTCGTCCGCGATCAGACTGGCAATGCGCCCGCCCATCGATTTGCCGCCGATCA
Source organism: Thiocapsa sp. (assembly GCA_041741175.1). Classification (GTDB taxonomy): domain Bacteria; phylum Pseudomonadota; class Gammaproteobacteria; order Chromatiales; family Chromatiaceae; genus Thiocapsa. Next base: position 829 of record JBGSKP010000609.1, read on the forward strand.
GCAGACGTTTGCCCGCACCATGGGCAGCACGCTGCTCGGCGATGACCCGCAGCCAGGTCTCGATCAGGACCGGCTCGCGGTCGGGCGGAAGCCTCCGTCCATCGGCCTCGCTTCGCGCCATACAGGGAAACGAGAAGCGCACGACGCGCAGACCGGCGGCCGCCAAGGCGTCGGCAACCGCGCTCATTAAGGGGGAGTCGGCGCCCTGCCCTGCCCCGTGTGCCAAAATCAGATGGCAACGCGCATCGGCCGGACCATCGATCAGCAGAGGATCCATCATGCCAGCCCTCTTTCTCGCAAAACTCTATCTCCTGACCGTCCCGGTCTTCTTCGCCATCGATCTGCTCTGGTTGGGCGTCGTCGCAAAGACCTTCTATCGCGACAACCTCGCCCATGTCCTCAGCCCGACGGTGAACTGGCCGGCGGCATTGAGCTTCTATCTCATCTACATCGCCGGCATCCTCTATTTTGCCGTCGCACCCGCGCTCGCGCAGGACTCGTTGGGCCGTGCCCTGCTCAACGGTGCACTCTTCGGCTTCTTCACCTACATCACCTACGAGCTCACCAACATGGCGACGCTCCCGAACTGGCCGCTCAAGGTCGTGATCGTGGATACACTCTGGGGCATCGCGCTCTGCGCAAGCGTCGCCGCCGGCAGCTTCAAGATCGGGAAATGGCTCGGCGGGGTCTGATGGTCCAACCGGATATAGTGATTTCATCTAATTGGAATAAGTGAAGATCTCCCTAATACACGTGAGGAACATTGACTAGATTGTATGGTCGAATTACTGCGGACCTTCGTACATTCAATCTCGGGAGAGTGTGATGAACGCCGATTGGATG
>JBGSKP010000610.1:0-4304 GCA_041741175.1 Thiocapsa sp.
ATCGCCATCAGCGGACCGAGGCGGACGTGTCCGTCGTCGACCCGTCGGCGTGTCGGGCGCGCTGGCAGCGGTCGGTCGCGAGGCACGCGACTCAGGCGTGTGCGGGTCATCGCGCGGAATGACTTGTCAATATGGTCGCCATAGAGTATCGAGACCGGCCAGATTGCCGCCAGTTGTCGGTGTTCCCCGCCTGTGGCCGGCGACGGGTTGAACGGTTGTGGCCCCTGGACGCCTCACGCAAGCATCTTTCCCCCCGATTCAACATGGCCCAGATAGTCAATCCAATGGCCCGGAAGAGCAAGCGCCTGTACCGGGTCGACGGCATCATTGCGGACCTTGTTAAACGAATGGAGGAGAAGCGCGATGTACAAGATGGCCTTTTCGCGGATGCTCACCGCGGCGCTGCTGGTCTGCGCCGCCGTTCCGGCTTTCGCTGCCGAGCCGGTGACAGTCGACAATTTCCGCCGCGCGGAAACCGATCACTACTTTAATGCCTACGTGGACAAAGGCTGCTTCGGCAAGCTCTGCAACGACCGTTCGCCGCCGCCCGTCGACAAGCAGGACGTCATACGGATGAATCGCGACACGCCGTATTCGTTTGGGGTCTTCGACCTCACCACGCCCGTGACGATCGTGAAGCCCGATACCGGCACGCGATTCCAGTCGATTCTGGTCATCAACGAGGACCACTACAACCCGCTGGTCGCATACAAGGCGGGAAGCTACACGCTGACCCAGGAGAATGTTGGAACGCGCTATGTGGCCGTAGCTATTCGGACCTTCATGGACCCCAACGACCCGGCGGACGTGAAGGCAGCTCATGCGGCGCAGGAAGCCATCCAGGTGATCCAGGCCGATCCAGGCAAGTTCGAGGTGCCCGACTGGGATCAGCAGCAGCGCGCGAAATTGAGCGCTGGCCTGGCCAGCCTGTTCGAATTCGTTCCGGACAGTCGGGACATGTTCGGAAAGAAGGACAAGGTCAATCCGGAGCGTCACTTGATCGGGACGGCCGCGGGCTGGGGCGGCAACCCGCTCGAGGACGCCAAGTACATCATCGGCGCGGTCAAGCAGAACGACGGCGAGACTCCTTACGTGCTCACGGTGAAGGATGTGCCGATCGACGGCTTCTGGTCCATTACCGTTTACAACGACAAGGGCTACTTCGAGGCGCCGGAGAACGCGGTTTCGGTGAACAACGTGACCGGCAAGCCAAACAAGGACGGCTCGATGACGATTCACTTCGGCGGCGACCCGAAGTCCATGAATTACCTGCGCATCATGCCGGGCTGGAATTACATCGTGCGTCTGTACCGACCACGCGCCGAGATCCTGGACGGCCGGTGGAGGTTCCCGGAACCCGCCCAGGTTCGCTGACCATCACCGCAAAGGAAAAGGGAAAAGGGGCCAGGGTCGAATGGCGCTAACTTCAGGAACTTCAACCTAAAAAGATCGGCGACTTACGGCGCCAGCAAAACAAGCGGGGGGTCGATCCGAACGCCGCTCCGGGTGGCTTCCGCCCACGGAACCGCAAGCAATGTCCTGGGCCGGCGACGGAGGGGGCCGATAAGCCGCTGTTTCATAGTGGTTCCGGCTTAAGTTAGCGCCATTCAAGCCTGGCCCCTTTTCTCTATTAAACGAAGTGTCTTGTAATCAGGAGGCTTAACATCTGGAACTTGCTCATTGCCCGGATAGTTGCTCATGTCCTTTTCTCGTGTAACGACGCAGATCAGCCGCAGGAGGTACGAGCTTCGGCTGGATTTGCCTTGTTAGCTGCGGCGTCGTACAAACTACCAGAAGCAAATTTATGAAGTATACTGATCACCAATGTTTCGTATGGTATGCCAGCTTCTAGAGCCTTTCTTTGAAGCGCGTAAAAGTCGCGTTCTGAAATGCTAACGTTGATTTCTTTTTGCTGTTGAAACGTCGTTGCCGCCGCCTCCTCAAGAAATTTCTTACGTGTTGAACTCATATCCGAGCGAAATTGACCCGCCTCATACGCATCCAGTAATTCTTTCTCTTCTTGGTCAAGCTGGGGAGATGTCATCTGTTACCTCCAAGATACTGCTTGGTTGCTTTTCGGCTTGGGATCACTGTTTTCAGGAAAATCTCTTGGTTATCCTCTACGTACGGAACAAGGTATGCGTACTCTTCTATGGCGACAACAAGCATCCGCTGATTCGGGTATTTCCCGGTGTTTGGATGCATCGCGTCGTCCAAAAGACCTCCAGAATGCAAACAATAGACGACATCCTCGAATGAAATTCCCCGCTCTTCAATCAATTTGCGATTCTTGTCGGGATCCCAGTTTATGCGCTTCATATTTCAGCGTAATCATCCGATTGCTTTACCAGGACGTCATGCTGTTGTTGTACTGCGATGACAACTCCAACGTGAATTCATGTTTCATCTGTAGCACTCCAAGAGTCGCTTGATGGACAGTCATTGCTTAGAGTCCAACATGTTCGGGGTTGAATGCATCGCTTAGTGTACTTGACTGGATGCAGCCTAATGCAAGAGTAGCCTACGGATGCCTCAAGTCAACACCACGCGGACGCGCCGTGAGGACGGTTCGCCGTCGAACTGGGACCGCTACCTGGATCTCCTGATCCGCCGTGAGGTCCCCGCGAAGTCGCGTCAGTGTTACATCCGACGGGTCGAGGATTTGCTGAAGGAAGAGCCCGATGGACACGATCCAGGAGCGACATAATCGGCGTGTTGCGGGATTTCGGCCGGACGGACGGGACTCGGACTCGTCTGGCGCTGAGATCCGGTGATTCCCGAGATATCGCGTCCCGGGTGAGACCGAATTGATCCACAGCACTGTCGGCTCGCGAGTTCCCCGCGGAAACGCTGGCGCCAGACGCCCGCCGGAGGTGCGATCCTCAAGGTATAGCGCGGGCAAGCCACGCGCCTACGCGGCACTGGGTTTGGCCGGGCGCGATCGGCGAAAGGACAGCGGCGGACGGCGCCGGCCTGACGGCCGGCGGGTCGACTGCAAGTCGACTATCCCGGGGTTGGGAAACGAGTCGTGTCGGACAGGTGTTGTAAACGCTGGTTCGGCGCTTCTCGCTCGCCCCATGCGCCCCCATCGATCCGAACGTCGAATGCATCTTCTAGGCCCTGCTCGGCTCGACGAACAACCGCAGCCTGCCCTACCCGGCCTCTCGCAGTGTCCGCAGCGGCGGCCGGATCAGTAGAGGATAGGTCGCCACTGTCCCGGCGACACCGATCAGGAGCCCGGAGCCGAAGACGCCGATGAGCCAGAGGGTCGGGTTGAAGTTGAAGGTCAGGCCGAAGAGTTGTTCGGCGAGCAGCCAGCCGGTGAGCTCTGCGAAGACGGAGGCGAGTGCGCCGGCCAGGATGCCGGCGGCGGTGAACTCCACAGCCAGGCTGGTCAGCAGAGCGCGACGTCCGGTCCCGAGTGTGCGCAGGATGCCGTGCTCCAGTCGGCGCTCTTCCAGGCTGGCCTGGATGCCGGCATACATGACCAGGATCCCGGCGGCGAGGGTGAAGAGGAAGACGTATTCCACCGCCATGACGCCGCGGTCGACAACCTGGCGAACCTGGGTCAGCAGGGCATCCACGTCCAGCAGGGTCACGCTGGGGAAGCGGCGTACCAGCTCCGGGATGACGGTTTCGCGATCGGCGGGCAGGTAGAAGCTGGTGATGTAGGTCGCCGGCTCCGCGCCCAGCAGTGCGGGGGAGGAGATCACGAAGAAGTTGACGTTGAAGCTGTCCCATTGCACCTCGCGCAGACTGGTCACCGGGGCGCTCAACTCGCGGCCCGAAACCAGGAAGGTCATCTCGTCGCCCAGCGCGATGCCCAATGTCTCGGCGATGCCCTCCTCGACCGAGAGCTCTGGCGGCGCCTCCGCGTTTATCCACCAGGCGCCCGAGAGGATGCGATTGTCCGATTGGAGCGCGACGCCGTGGCTCAGATTGAACTCGCGCGACGCCAGTTGCTCCGCGCGTGGGTTCTCGAATTCGGAGGGCACAATGGTGCGGTCGTTGATCCGGACCAGTCGGCCGCGGATCATCGGGTAGATCGCCGGATCGCCCGCTTCGGCTCTGAGGCCAGAGTCGCGCAGGAAGTCGCCCAGCGGCTCGACGTCCTGCGGCTGGATATTGATCAGGAAGTGATTCGGGGCGCCGACCGGCAGATTATCCTGCCAGGTGCGCAGCAGATCGACACGCACCACAGCCAGCAGGAGCAAGGCGAGGATGCCGAGCCCCAGGCCCGAGATCTGCAGGACCGCCCCGGTGGGGCGTCGCGCCAGGGCGGCCAAGCCGAGCCGCCAGACACC